>CAZWYG010000118.1:0-1501 GCA_964638105.1 Candidatus Woesearchaeota archaeon | reverse complement strand
AGAAAAGTGTAGATGGTTGATTAATAAAAAAGTTTTTACTGAAATTTTAATTGCAAAGAAAGGTGAGAGACGAGGGAAAATTGATTATGTTGATTTTGTTGAGAAGTGGTTAAAATAATTTAGGGTAATGAGTTGAAGAAATCTTTCCTTCATTATCTAGAATATCATATTTTAGAATATTATGGGGATCTCTATAAGAAAAAATTAATCTTAAGGGAACTCCCTCTTCAAGATGATGTTTTCCTCTTATATCTGCATTTCTTATTAATATTAAAGGAAGATCTTTTCGAAGCCTGTTTCTAGTATAAAAACTTATATTTGTTTTTGGGAAAAAACCTTTTACTTCTGAAGATTTAACAATTCCTACTTTACTAATAGTTGGCTCCATATTAGAATTTCTTTTTTTGGTTAATAAATATTATTATCCTTTAGAATAACTTTTTACTCTGTTATCTTTTCCAGAATAAGAAACATGCAAACTATCTCCTCTTTGAATTGGATAATCTGCACCTAATTTTTTTGGCAATATATTTGTTGGGAATAAAAATTTTTGTCTTGTTTTTGCTTCCTCTCCTAAAATTAATTCTACAAGAAGCCCATTTCCTTGAGAAAAAACAGCATCAACTTTTCCTTCGCAATTCTTCATAAAAAATAAATACTAAATAGTTATTAAATATTATTATCTTGTGGAATATAATAAAACTTAAATTTATTCTTTTCATTGTAATTTATGAATAAGTTAATCTTATTTTTTATGATTGTTTTTTTGATTGCAAATATTTGCTCAAATTGTGAAGAAGGGCAAATTGATATTAATTCTGCATCTGCTAGTGAACTTGAAGAACTTGATGGAGTTGGAGAAAAGATTTCGCAATATATTATTGATGAGCAACCATTTGATTCTGTTGATGAATTGATTGAAGTTTATAGAATTGGAGAAGTTACACTTGAAAAAATTAAGAAACAAGGCTTAGCGTGTGTTAATGACGACGAGGAAGATAATGAAAAAGAGGATGAAAAAAAAGAAACTAAAAAGAAATTAATTATTGAAGAGGAGGTTGCTCAAAAAAATAAAACTACGAGTGTAGTTACAGGAGAGGTAATTGAGCTAGGTGCACAAAATATAAAAAGCGAGGGATTTTTGCAAAGACTAGATGTGAGCAATTATGCAATTTACGGATTTGTTATTTTTAGTATTTTGCTTGGATTGCTTTTTGTCTTAAAATTAAGGTTGAGAAACAAAGATGAAATCGAATGAAAAAATAAATGCAATGATGATTTTTGAAATGATTGGTAAACCAGCAGAGCATTTGAGTGAGGCGCTTGAAAAACTAGTTGATATGATTAAAGAGGATAAAATTATTAAAGTTGTTAATAAAAAAATTGGGGATGCAAAAGAGATTGAAAAACAGAAAGGATTTTATTCTAATTTTGCAGAGATTGAAGTTGAGGTAGAGAAATTGTTTGATTTGCTTGTTAGTATTTTCAAATATATGCCTGC
>CAZWYG010000117.1:0-1511 GCA_964638105.1 Candidatus Woesearchaeota archaeon | reverse complement strand
GAAGATTTTGACAGTTTTGTTAAGGAAGGAATTGTATTGGTTGATTTTTTTGCTGACTGGTGCATGCCGTGCATGATGATGGCTCCGATTATTGAAGATATTAGTGAAAAGTTTGAAGGCAAAATCAAATTTGCAAAGGTTGATGTTGGGGAAAATGCAAGTGTTGCAAGAAAATTTGGTGTTAGTTCAATTCCAAATTTTGTGATTCTTAAAGATGGAAAAGTTATTGACCAATTTGTTGGAGCAATGGGCGAGGAAGAACTTGACAAAAAATTGAGAAGTTTTTTGAAATAGTATTCTCTAGAATAAGAATTTTTATAAGTTAAAGAGATGAAATCATAAATGGATATCTTTAGGGAATTGACTGAAAATGGTTATCTCCCGCTTAAACATTTATTATTTTCTTTAACAAGAGAAAACGCAGAGATTGCACATGATTTATTTGTTACTTTTTCAAATATATTATATAAAGTGCACTTAGATAAAACTATTTTATATCATTCAGATAGTGAAATTAAACTACCTTTTGAGATATCTATTGCAGCAGGACTAAATAAAAATGCAAAAATCCCTCCGCAAATTATTTCTGCATTAGGGTTTGATAGAAATGTCCTCGGAACTTTTACAAGATTTCCATGGAAAGGAAAAAACAAACCTCGAGTAAAGAGATATCCTGATTATAACTCTCTTATTAATTGGGTTGCATGGGAAAATGATGGGGCAGAGATTATTAGTGAAAGACAAAAATCTTACAAATATAAACTACCAACTACAGCAAGTATTGGTCCGACCCCCCACTCTTTAACGACTCTCGAGGAAAGATTAGATGATATTGATAAATGTATTAATTTAACAAAAGATATTCCATCTTTAGATAGATATGAATATTGCCCTTCATGTGCAAATTTAGACATCTGCAGAGAGGACAACCAAAAAACAGCAGGAACTTTTACTGAATTCATAAGAAAAAAGATAAATCCATGGCAGAGATTAGACATAAAAGTTTCTCCAGATATGAATCCTGAGGAAATTGATAAATTTATTGAATCGACTTTTGATTTTGTAGATGCATATGTTTTGACAAACACAACAACACATCATGATTATGGAAGAGGAACAGGTAGCGGAGAAATCTTATATCCTTTTTCCTTGAAGATGCAAAAAGAATTTTATAAAAGATTAAAAAAAACTAGAAAAAAGATTGTTGCTTGTGGAGGGATTAATTCTATTGAAAAAATGGAAGAAAGAAGAAAATATGGGGCTACAGAATTCCAATTTTTAACTTCTGTGATTAGTAATTTCAAATTGATTAGAGAAATCAGAAAACATAATTGGGATTAGCAAACATTTTTTAAACTAAATTCTTATAATTTAATTAAGGTCCCGTAGCTCAGCCTGGTTAGAGCACTAGCCTTTTAAGAATCGCGTTCGCGTTTCATTCTTCGCTAACGCAAAGAAAGCTAGGTGTCGAGGGTTCAAATCCCTTCGGGGCCATAAGCCATTGAGTGAAA
>CAZWYG010000116.1:0-1513 GCA_964638105.1 Candidatus Woesearchaeota archaeon | reverse complement strand
AAATTCAAAGAAATGATTGATTCAATTCCTTTAGAAGAAATGAAAGACGAAGAAGAAGCAAAACCAGAACAGCCAAAAGACCAAAAAACACTCAACAATGATTCTAAAGACATGCCTGATTATTAATTGAGATAGGCTAAATTTTTATTTTTAAAAAATTCTTTATGAAATCAGTTTCTCCAAAAGCTTTAAAAAAATAATTTTACTAAACATATATGAAAAAAAATTCATTCATAACAATTTTAATTATAATTGCAGTAATTGTTCTATCATACTTCTTGATTAGAGGTTCGCCTCAAAATACAGACGCACACACTGCAAAATGTATTGGGGAAAACTCAGTTCTTTATGTTCAAATCGGATGTCACGCATGCGAAAACCAAGAAGAAATGTTCGGAGACAGCGCACAATATCTAAATATTATTGATTGTTTTTATGAAAGAGAAAAATGTGGAGAAATTGAAGCAACACCGACGTGGTTAATTAATGGAGAATATTACAAAGGTGTTCAGACAATTGATAAATTAAAAGAATTAACAGGTTGTTAATGGACTTTGAAGAATTTCAAAATAAAATTCTAGAAAAAGGTTACGGAATAATAGGCATGAATCATTATTCTTTAAATGGAAAGCTTTACTTATTCTGTTCAATCATGAACACAAAATCAAATATTGCTTTCAAAGCAGAAGAAGAAAATTTCCAAGATGTTTTTGAAAAACTTTTTAATAAAATAAAAAATTTTGAAGAGAGCGAATAAATTTTTAAAGATAAAAATATTAAATTAAAATGACAGATTTAAGTTTTATTGGAATAACTTCTTTGGCTCTTGCGGATTCTGTGAACCCGTGCGCAATCGCAGTTCTAACTATGGTTCTTATCGCTATAATGATGCAAAATCCTGACAAGCGAAAAAAAATTTTATTCGGCGGAATTGCATTTACTACAGCAATCTACATTGCATATTTATTTTATGGTCTTGTGATTATACAATTCTTTCAAGCATTTGCCGAATTTATGAGAAATAACTCTGTTTTTGTTTACAAAAGTTTAGCAGTTCTTGCAATGATTATAGGGGCACTAAACATCAAAGACTTTTTTATGTATAAACCAGGAGGGCTTGCAACAGAAATGCCAATCTGGATGCGCCCTGTTGCAAAAAAAACAATCAATAAAATAACTTCTACAAAAGGTGCCTTTGTAATTGGTTTTTTTGTCTCTCTTTTCTTGCTTCCCTGCACAATGGGCCCTTATATTGTTGCATCAGGTCTGCTCGCACAACTAGGAACACTAAAAGCAATTCCATTCTTATTGTATTATAACCTATTATTTGTTTTACCAATGTTAATTATTGTAGGACTAATTTATTTTGGATTCAAAAAAGTCGACGACGTATCAGGTTGGAAAGAAAAAAACATAAGATGGCTACACTTAATCGCAGGAGTTCTACTTTTCGGAGTGGGTGTTGCATTGTTAGCAGGTTGGATTTAATATATTTTCTAGAATAATAATTAAT
>CAZWYG010000115.1:0-1561 GCA_964638105.1 Candidatus Woesearchaeota archaeon | reverse complement strand
TTCTTCCTTCTTTAACTGGAATATCTGTTATCTTTGTTGTCTTTACTAGATTCTCACAATAATAATGAGGACTATTTATACAAGTACTAAAACGAGAATCAGCATACCTATCAGAAGTTCCATCATCAAGTCTAACATTATACCAAATCGCTCCAGGAACAGCATTCCATGAAATATCAATAGTTCCATTACCAGAAGCTACAATTTTTCCACTTGGTTGCAAATTTGTTGGTGCAATACAAAGCTCTTGTGAAACTTTTCCAGTAATCTTATTCACAAAATCTCCAAACCATCCAGCAGAAACAAAACTTCCACAAATAAGAAATAAAAACAAAAATAACACCCCAACTTTTTTACTCATAATAAAATTACAAAATAATCTTTATAAATATTTTTATTTTTTACTCCTCAGGAACCAAAGCAAAAAAACTAAATTTCTCTGATGCAAATTTAGCAATCTCTTTCACATCTTCTAATCTAACATCTTTAATATTTTCTTCATATTCATAAAAATCATCTGCGCAATTTGTGATTTCATAATAAAGTAAATTCATCATCTGTGATTGTGAATCCTCCATTCCAATTTTGTAATTTCCAATAATTTGAGTTTTAACTTCTTCTAATTCTTTTTTTTCTAAATTCTTAGAAACATCTTCAAATTCTTTCACAATCAATTCCTTAACTTTCTCGACATTCTCCTTCATTGTTCCAACATAAATAAAATTATAACCAAATCTTTTATTGATTTCAGAACTTCCCTTAATTGCATAAGTTAAATTTCTTTTTTCACGAATTTCAGTAAACAATCTCGAGGACAAACCTTCTGCCATAAGAGTATTAAGAACATTTGCAGCATAACTTTTTTTATCGTCGCCAAAAGGAACATGATATGCAAAAATCGAATTCGCTTGATCAAGACCTTTTCTCTTTTCAATTTTAATCTCATTTTTAAAATCAAATTTTTGTTCAGGAACACTACCTTGCTTATCTCCAAAATTTTTCTCTGCAAAATTAACAACCTCACCAAAATCAGCATTGCCAACAACACACAAAATTAAATTATTTGGACAATAAACTTCCTTAAACTTTTTAATAATTTTTTTTCTATCAATAGAATTCATTGTCTTCTCTGTTCCAATTAAAGAAATATCCATAATCCCATCATAAAGAGCTTTCTGAATCTCATCAATAACATAAATCTGAGGCATGTCCCGTCTCATTTTAATTTCTTCAAAAATAACTTTTCTCTCTTTTTCTAATTCTTCTTTCTCAAACTTGGGATTTCTTACAATGTCACCCAAAACATCAAGAGCAACATTCAAATGCTCAGAAGGCATCTTGCAAAAATAAGCAGTAATTTCTTCATCAGTAAAACCATTCAAATGTCCACCTTTCTTCTCAATTTCACTAGTAATTTGAAGACTTGTTCTTTTATCTGTTCCCTTGTAAAGCATATGCTCTATAAAATGTGAAATTCCTTTTTCATTTAAATTTTCATTAATCCCTCCATTACGAACAGCAAAAGCAACACTAACAACAGGAATATCTCTTTTTTCAAAAA
>CAZWYG010000114.1:0-1567 GCA_964638105.1 Candidatus Woesearchaeota archaeon | reverse complement strand
GAACATTATAAAAAAATAGGTTGTGAAATGTTGGGCATTAATCCAGAAGATTGCATATCCCCAGAAATAACATCTTTTGGTTTTAGTCAACCGCAAGGCAAATCTTGTGAAGACCTTACAACTTCTTGGAATACAGAAAATGCTGACAAATTTATAATATCTGTTGATGGACATAGTTTTGAGTTTCCACCTAGTTGTACAGATATAAATTGCCCTACTTATTCTGCAGAAGAGTTGAATTGGGGAGTTGGAAATCACAAGGTTTCTGGAAAAGCTTGCAGAGATGATGGTATTTGTAGTAGCACTAAAACAATAAATTATTACGTTACAGAAGATTGTGGATATTCAAAATAAAAAATAATCATTCTAAAAATAAAATTAAAAAATTTCAAAAAAATATAGATTCAATAATAAAGTAAGAAAATTTAAATATCTCTTTGTGTCATTTTTAGTAAATAAAATGCAAAAAATATTAAAAAAAGGTGAATTCAATAAATTTATTGATTTCTTAAATAAAAAATACGAAGTTATTGCTCCTGTAAAAAAAAGCAATAGCCAAACAAAATTTGAAGTAATAAATAATTCAAAAAATATCTACCTAAAAAAAATAACAGATGTTCCTGCAAAACAATTCTTTATTCCTGAAAAAGAAAAAATTCTTGAATTTAAAAATGCAAAACTTGTGAAATCTGCACCCAGAGAGAGAAAAAGAATAATTTTTGGTCTTAGAAAATGCGACCTTAATGCCATAAGGGTTCTAGACAAAGTCATGTTTGATAAAAATTATATTGAGAAAAGAAAAAACACAATTCTTATTGGAATGTTTTGTGAGAATCCAGATAAATATTGTTTTTGTGAAAGCATGGAACTAGAAGGCGTCGAGGAAATTTGCGATTTATTTTTCTGGCCAACTAAAACTGGATACCAAATATCTATTTTTTCTAAAAAAGGAAAAAAACTTGTAAAGAATCTTCTTAATGCTAAAAAAGAAATTAAACTTAAATTCAAAAACACAAAAAAACTCAAAGACAAAAATATTTCTTTAGATTATAAAAACAAGTTATGGGAAAAAGATTCAAAAAAATGTTTGAGTTGCGCAGCCTGCACTGCCTGGTGCCCGACATGCAATTGCTTTGACTTATCTGATGAAATCGACATCAATCTTAAAGACTCAAAAAGATTCAGATGCGCAAGTTCATGTCAATTAAAATCTTTCTCAAGAATCTCCGGAGGAAAAGTATTTAGAAATTCCCGACTTTGCAGATTCAAGCATTTTGTATATCATAAAATTGATTATTTCAAAAAACAACATAACAGATACATGTGTGTTGGATGCGGAAGATGCTTAAGGGCCTGCCCAACAAAAATAGATTGGGTTGACACAATAAACAAAATAAAAAAAGGAGAAAAGAAATGATAAATAAGAAATTAAAAAATTTCAGAAATTTAGATTTGATTAATTCAATATTTCATTCGGGTGGGCGGGAAAATTCCGTTCCACATTGGGGGATAGTGGCGGACTTATCAAATCTAAATTTAAAATCCAAAATCCATTTCAAAATTTAAA
>CAZWYG010000113.1:0-1576 GCA_964638105.1 Candidatus Woesearchaeota archaeon | reverse complement strand
CATACCAATAAACATTTCCATTATAACATACTTTTGAATCATGAGAAGTGCAGATACAAGCTCCTCCCTCACAAACTTCTCCACTGTCACAATCTTCAACTAATTGTGCATCAGTACTTGGAATTGAAAAACAACTTCCTAATAAACATCCTTTCTCATAGCAAGTTCTTGAATGATAAACATCCTCATTATAGCAATAATTTGTACCAAAAGAGCTACAATAATCAGCTTCACATTCTTCCTTAATATTTTCTATAAATCCACAACTATCATACCAATAAACATTTCCATTATAACAAAGACTTAAATTATGTGAAGAGCAGTTATCAGTACTCTCTACACAGACTCCATTAGAACAAGTTTCATTTTCACTGCAATTTTCTTTAACACTTTCTATAAATCCACAACTATCATACCAATAAACATTTCCATTATAACATCCTTTCGAAATGTGACTCTTGCAATCTTCTGAAATGCAAAATCTATTTTCACAAACATAGTCTTCCTTGCAATCTGAATCTATGAGGCATTCATAATTTTCCTCTACTTCCCACTTATCTCCAAATCTAGAAACACTTCCCTTTTCTTCTTCAGAATTTTCATTGAGATAAATTGGAGAGATAGAAACATATTTTATATCAGTTAAATTTAAGGAGGATAAATTAAATTCAAAAGTTTTTTGTTCTAATTTCGTTAGGGAAGTTTTATTTATGATAGTTTCTACATAAACTCCATCACTTATAATAAATTCAATCCCTAAAGTATCGTTTCCAGAAATTTGTTTAACTTTTACTTTTAGTTTATCCCCTTCAACAGACAATCTTCTTATTTGTAGACTAATATTCTCGCTTTCAATTTCTTGTTGAGTTGTTTGCTCATCTTTTTGAATAACTTTATCTTTTATTAGATAAAGCATTCCAAATGTTATTGATACCATAAAAATTAGAATAGAAATTCCCATTATAATTGAGAGCCCTCTTTTGTCTCTTATCATCTAAAAATTAAATCAAAATATTTTATAAAGTTATACTGCCTGCACATATTATGAAAAAAATAATTATTTTAACAGGAAAAACTTTTGAAAAAGCTAGAAAGAAAATTATTGAGAGCTCTAATAAGAAAATTATTTTTACAAGCAATGATGATGAACTTAATAGAAAAGTTCTTGAGAAACTTAAAATAGATTTTTTATTAATTAATCAAAATAAAAGAAAAGATTTTCAAAAACAAAGAAATTCTGGATTTAATTCTGTTCTTGCAAAAATTGCAAAGAAAAATAACATTGGAATTGGAATAAATTCTGATGAAATAATTGAAAATTCAGGAATTGAAAAAGCAAAAATTCTTGCGAGAATTCAGCAGAATATAAAATTGTGTAACAAACAAAAACTTAATATGATATTTGTAGGAAAGCAAAAAAGAAATATTTATGATTTGAAATCTTTTGGTTTGGTTTTGGGAATGCCTACTTGGATGACAAAAACCCTGCAAACATTTTTTAAGTAAAAATAATTCATTTTAAATGAACAAAAATAAAATAATCGAGTCATTGAGTCCGAATGAAATTAAAGTTCTT
>CAZWYG010000112.1:0-1612 GCA_964638105.1 Candidatus Woesearchaeota archaeon | reverse complement strand
CAAGAGCCTCCAAAACAATTTTCATATTTTTAGTATATTTTCCAGTAGCACTACCCTTCTCAATTCTATGCTTTTTCCCTCGATGTCCAGAAGTAGCAATACGGTTCATTAATCTCTCGACAATATTGACCCTTGTCTGCCCATACTTTACAACATTACGTCCATAACTTTTCAAAACCAGCTTTGGCTCAAGATTAATCGCACTCTTTAGCCCAGGGTCTTCAACTTTAACTTCTGTTAAATCATACTTATCAAAAATCTTAAACTTTGGTAATTCAACTTGTTCTGTCATTTTATATTATTGAAATATATGCATTTACTTTTTCACCTTTTGGTGTAAGAACATTTGCTCTGATTTGATTAGTTCTTTTATAATAAATATCTCTAAGAGGAATTTGAATATTTCCTTGTGAAGTTCTTAATAGATAATCTCCTTCATCTTGAGATTCTCTTGCAAATACTCCTTGTGTTTTAATCACTTTTGAATCTAATTGTCCTTTTTTTCCAATTTGATTTTTCATAAATTCTCTGTTCTCTTTAATTGTTTTACAAATTCTTCTTGCCATTTTATTCTACTAATCCTCTCATTTTATCTCCACTAATAACTTCTCGATAATTATCTTCTAGACTATAAAGAATAACTTCATTCAATTTACCTCTAGAATCATAATCTTCAATTCTAACACATCCTGCTCCTAAATCATTAATTTTTAGATAATTTTCTCTCATCCTATCTGTTACAATTATTTTATCCATTTTATCTTCTACCTTTCTCAATCTTGCCTGTCCACAATCTTTCTAATGGCTGATCATTTACTTGAATAATTTGAAAACGAATACCACGAATATCTCCTTTTGCCCGTCCTTGTTTTCCACCAATTCTTTCAATTAAAACTTCATCATGCTCATTGATAAATTTCTGTGCAAGATTTCCAGGAATAAAAGCACCAACAGTCTTTCCGTTTTTCTTCAACTGAACTTTACAACATTTTCTCATTGCTGAGTTTGGCTGCGCAGCTTCTTTTTGAAACTTTGAAAGCACAATTCCCTTTGCCTGACTAGCACCTTTCAGTGGATCCGACTTCACAAAAAGATTCAAAGTCTTAGCTTTGTAAGCTCTGTCCTTCCATCGGAATTTCTTTCTTTTCTTAATCAATTTTGTTGCTGAATTTAATCCCATATAGAATGTTAATAGAATTAGTTTAAAAAGTTTTGTTTCCGACTTAAGTTACAAAAATTTTTACGCTGAGCTTCAGTGTTTGGTGAACATCTTAATTTTCATCGAGGGTTTCCAGAAGAACCATATTTTTGACAAGTTTTTAAATAGCCTTTCACAATTTCATAAGAAACTCTCATTCCAGCTAATTTTTCAGCAGCAGGAAGTTCCTTATTTATTGAATCAAGTTCTTTACTAATTTTTTCAAGTTCGCTCCTTAACATAAAGCGAAGTTTTCCTAAATCAATTAAAGTTTTTGGAATAATCAACAAATAAACTTTTCTTTAAAAATATAATTGTAATTCAAAAATACATTATATAATCCTCACATCCTTTTCAAAGAAATCTTTTATTATTTTTTGCAACTCAATTAATCGTCTTTTATCTCTTCCAATT
>CAZWYG010000111.1:0-1708 GCA_964638105.1 Candidatus Woesearchaeota archaeon | reverse complement strand
TTTATAAATGAATTTCCATCTAATTCATTATGGAAATAAAGATTTTGAAATCTGAAAAAGATGAGATTGAAGTTGAAGTAGATAATATTACAATTGTAGAGATTCTTAGAACTTATTTGAATAATGATTCTGCTGTTAATTTTGCAGCTTGGAAGCAAGAGCATCCAACAAAGAATCCAATTTTAAAAGTCAAGACAAAAGGCAAAACAGCAAAAAAAGCAATTAACGAAGCTGTTGCGCAAATTACAAAAGAACTTGACAAAATTGAGAATGATTTCAAGAAATTGAAATAAAATGACCTCAAGAATTAATCCTGAAATATTAGAAGTTCAAGAAGAATTAAGGGAAAACGGGCTTAAAGCTTTTCTTTATGATTTTGAGATGTCAATGAAAAATGTTCCTAGAGAAGAAATGGACAAAAGAATTAAAGAACAAGGTATTCCATCTTCAAATGAGTGTTATTGGAAAAAATTACTTCTAATGGGAGAATTAGAAGCCATGGGAGAAGATTCAGAAAAGATTATTCGTACATTAAAAGAATTTTATATTAAGAGAGGATTTGGATTAGTTGGTGCAAGCAGACTTATTAACAAAATTTCTTTTGAAGGAGAAAGTGGGAATAGAGGGATTAGTTATTATCCGGATTCAGATTCTACACTTTTATTCTTTTATAATAATATTCTCTAATAAAAAATCTTATATAACTTCTAAACTAATTAATCTATGAAAAAGTGGGAATTGATTACTCTAATTATTTTGTTAGGAGTGTACTTGTTATATTTGTTTTCTCCAATAAATCTTGTGACTGCTGATCTTGGTCGCCACATTGTTAATGGAAAAATTATATTAGAAGAGGGTTTTCAACCAATGAAAATAAATTTGTATTCTTATACATATTCGAATTACCCAATAATTAATCATCATTGGCTTTTTGGAATTATTTCTTATTTGTTATTTTCTATCTTTGGTTTTAGTGGGCTTCATTTATTTTTTATAATAATAAGTTTATTAGTTTTTTTTGTTTTTTATCAAATTGGTTTGAGACATTCAAGTCCCTGGATTATGTTTTTTATTGGAATTCTTGCAATGCCTCTTATTGGAGAGAGAGTTGAAGTTCGTCCAGAGGTTTTTAGTTATCTTTTTTCAGGATTATTTATTTTTTTATTTTTCAAGTTTCGCAATAAAGAAATAGATTTCAAAAAACTTCTTTTATTTCTTCTTGTAATTCAACTTTTCTGGGTAAATTCTCATATTTACTTTATTCTCGGACCTGCTATAACTTGTGCTTTTTTATTGGAAAGTGTAATTAAAAAAGACAAAAAGAGAATAAAACAATTATCAACAATATTGGGTCTTTTATTTTTAGTGTCGTTGATAAATCCTTTTGGAATAACAGGTGCAATTAAACCTTTTACTGTATTTGATAATTATGAATATAATTTAGTTGAGAATAAATCTATTTTATTTTTAGAGAATCTTATTTACAAACCAAATTTCCTAATCTTTAAAATTGTCTTTGGAATTCTTACTTTAAGTTTTGCGGGAGCAATTGCAAAAGAGAGAAAAATTGATTGGGCAATGCTTTTCTTGTCAGTAGGTTTTTCTTTAATGAGTTGGTTGATGCTTAGAAATTTCACAATATTTGGATTGTTCTCTTTTGTTGCCATAAGCGCAAATTTACAAAAAATAATAAATGGAAAAAGAGTAA
>CAZWYG010000110.1:0-1728 GCA_964638105.1 Candidatus Woesearchaeota archaeon | reverse complement strand
AGACAATAAATTATTTCATGCCTTCTTCTTCGCAAACTTTTGGTTATCAAGATGCTGGAATGCTTAATGAACCCAGATATTATGATATGAGATGGAATATTTGGATTTCAGAAAATATTAATGATTCTTTTTACTGGCTAGATTGGTTTGGAATAAAATATTTTGAGGTTGAAAAATCCGATGTTAGTTATAAGTTTAGTGAAAGTCCAAGATTTAAGGAAATTATGAATTATAGTAAAAATTATGATTTTGTTTTATATGAATATTTGGATGCAAAACCAATTATTTCCTTAGTTGAATCTTTAGATAATAATCTCTCTGGAGAGGTTAAGGGTTTTACTTTTGAAAGAGAGAATCCAGATGAAGTTTTTGTTTATTATAATGAAAGTGAGGGTAATGAGGTTGTTTTATTTAAGGAATTTTGTTTTAAGAATTGGCAAGCAGAGGATTTGGAGTCAGGAGATAAATTGGAAGTTTATGAAGTGGGCCCTGGTTTCATGGCTGTTTATCTTCCTGAAAATTCTATTGGAGTTAGAATTTATTATAAGAAAAGTTTTATTGAAGTGTTCTCGATTTTATTGAGTCTTGTGGGAGGGATTATCTTGTTTAGAATAAATAAAAAAGAACTTTGATTAAGTCAATTTTATTTATTCTAATTAATATCCTGAACAATACAAATCTTAAAAAATACATATAATCTTGATTTTTATGGATTGTTGGAATTGTGATGTAAATATTGATAGGCAGGCGTCGTTTAAAGTTATAACTCCTCACGGAATTGCAGATGTTTGTCGGGATTGCTTTGATATTTTGGATTACCCTCCTGTGGAAAAAAAAGAAGTTAGTATTGCTCCGAAACCTATTTTCCCTCAAAAAAGGCGTCAAGAAAATTCTTCTGTAGAACAAGACCAAGAACTCAAAAAACTTGTAGAGAAAAATTATTCTTTAAAAAAAGCAATTTCAAGACCAGATGATTTGATTGAGAATTTTCATTGGGTGATTATGAGAGTGAGAAGAACAAAGAAGTTGACGCAGCCGCAATTTGCGAGAGAGATAAGGGAACCTGATGTGGTTGTTAGAAAACTTGAGCAAGGTTATCTTCCAGAGAATTATTCTGTATTAATAAAAAAAGTTGAGACTTATTTGAGGATTAATTTATCTAAAAATAAACCTCAGTCTTTTGAAGATTCTGTTGAAGAAGTAAAAGAGAATTTGATTAAAGCAAGTGATTCAGGAGAAGTTCATTTTGACGAGGTTACGACTAAAACATTGACTTTAAATGATTTGCAGGAGATGAAAATGAAACAAGAGAGAAAGATTTTAGATTCTAATAATATTGAAATGCAAGAAGAAAAAATAGAAGAAATTCCAAAAAAGAGGGGATTATTTTCATGGAGGAAAAAGGAAAAAGAGAAGATTGTTGAAGAGGAATATCCTCAGGAAAGAAAGACATTAAGTTTTAATATTCCAGAAAGAAAAGAAACTCAAAGTGTTCCTGAAAGAAATTCATTTAATTTTAATAGAAACGAAAACATCAAGAGAGTTGAAAGTAAACCAGAAATAAGTTCGCCTAAAGAGAATATTTCTAGAAATATAAATTCAAGAGAGAGATTTCAGAATAGGGAGAGACAAAATCAAAGAAGAAATCTTCCAACAAACATGAATGAAAGAGATAAATTGGCAGAGGAAAGATTTGAATCTATTGAAAAGAAACTTAGTAGTAAAAAA
>CAZWYG010000109.1:0-1787 GCA_964638105.1 Candidatus Woesearchaeota archaeon | reverse complement strand
TTTTCTTTTTTTCTAGTCTCAAGATAATCCCCAATTTCAGAAAAAGATATTTTCTTTTCTTCTTGAGTTTGTTTTTTCTTTTTTCTTAAAAAATCAAATAATGCCATAAATATTCAACACAATCAACTTAAAAAATATTCCTAAAAGAAACCAACAACCCCAATCGAATTCCCAGCTTCATCAAGAATTGTCAATTGATAATTTTCATAATAATCTTTATATCTGAATTTCTTCTCACATATTCCGTCTTTAAGTCTTGAACACAATCTTCTTTCTCTCTCATATGTTTTTCCATTTCTTTCATATTCATAACTCAGAGTTGCTTCATCAAAATTCTCTTCTGTTATATTAATATTAAAATGAATATATCTTGAATCAAATGTATAGAATGGATCGTTATTAATTTTAGGTGGATCTGTATCAACTATTATTTCTGTTGGTCTTGAAGTATCAGTATTATTTACTCTGTCCTTTATTTCAAAATAATATTCTATTTTTTTAGTATTATATTGCTCAATGTCTAAATCAAAATAACATTCTGTATAATAACCATCAATCACACATGTAGAAAAATTAAGTGGAATTTTTGAATTATTTATTATTATACTTATCTCTTCTGGATTTTCCTCTTTAAACTTCACATAAAAGTTCGAACCATTTGTTATTGAATTTCTTCTTGGTTCTGTTTTTGAAATTCTTGGGGCTTTTGAATCAATAAAGAAAGAGACATTTTCCTCGTCGTAATTTCCAAATTCATCAACTGCTTTTATTGTCAGGTTGTATTCTCCATCTGAAAATGAAACCCTTTTCTCGCAAATCCCATTATCTAATCTTGAACACAATCTTCTTTCTTTTAATTTTCCATCATCATTATAGTAATAAACTACTTCATCAAAGTTTTCTTCTGTTATATTCACAAAGAAATTAACTTTTCTATTATCAAATGTCAAACTTATATTTTCGATTTTTGGTTTTGTAACATCAACAATCATATCTTCAATCCTTGATGTGTCATTATTTCCTGCAATATCCTCAAGATAAAAATAATATTCCATTAACCCTTCATGCCCCGACAAGTCAAGATTTGTCTTACAGGTTGTTCTTGAATAATCTTCTGTACAATTTGATAAATTCAACTCCTCTTCGCTGTTTCCATAATGCAAGATTAATTTTTTAGGATTATCCTCTCGAAATTCAACAGTAAAGTTCCAGTTTGTTAAATTAGTTTTTTCAGTTTCAGTTCTTGAAATTCTTGGGTCTTTGGAATCAATGAAAAATGAAACATTCACTTCATCATAACTTTCAGATTCAGCTGTTGCTCTTATTGTTAGGTTGTGTTCTCCCTCGCCAAAAGACTTTATTTTCTCTCTTGAGAACCCATATTCCTCACAATTTCTACATAACGTTCTCCATCTTCCTGAATCAATGTATTCTATTTCTTTTACCTCGTCTTCAAGACTTAGATTAAAAGGAATTCTTCGCTCATTGTAAATTTTGTCTTCAGGAGAATAAACTTTTAATTCTCCGTAGCTTGGAAGAACTGTTACTGTAACTTGTTGTTGAACACTAATTGCAAAGACACTTCCAAGTAATAGTATTCCTAATAATGTTAATAATCTTTTTTTCATTAATTTTTTCTCCCTTTATTATAAACTATAAACGCGATTGCAAAAACCGCAATTAAACTAAATCCTAAAATTCCCCAATTTTTTTTAGAGTTGTTTTCTCCAACTGCTGAACCAGTTAATCCTGATGTTTCTGAATCTTCTTCAGAGTTTTCTTCTTCT
>CAZWYG010000108.1:0-1792 GCA_964638105.1 Candidatus Woesearchaeota archaeon | reverse complement strand
TTCTCTAAAATTTTCTTCCTTAAATTATCAGCACATGCCCACTCTTTTTTTCTTCGGCAATTTTCTCTCTCTTTAACCATTTTTTTAACTTCTGCAGGAATTTCAATTTTTTCTTTTTTCAATAAATCCAAACCTAAAACTTCATCCATTTTTTGAATTGTTTGAAGTTTACCTTTTGCTTTTTCATCTCTAACTAATTTCCACAAAACCTGCAATGCCTTTGGAGTATTCAAATCATCATTAATCGCTTTTGTGAATTCTTCCAAGTAAACCTTATTTTCTTTTTTGCTTGTGTCCTTAATTTCAGAAATTAAATTCTTTAGTTTTCTATATGCAGTTTGCGAAGCAGCCATTAACTTAAAATCAAATTCAATTCTCTTGCGATAATGAGTCAATAAACACAAGTAACGAAACTCCATTGCAGAATAACCTTTTTTTTCTAAATCCTTAAGACGAATAATATCTCCTGAGCTTTTTGACATTTTTCCTTGCTTCAAGACAAGATGATTACAATGCATCCAATATTTCACCCAAGGCGACTTGCCAAAAGCACACTCTGACTGCGCAATCTCGTTCGTGTGATGAACATTAATGTGGTCAATCCCACCTGTATGAATGTCATATTGTTTACCAAGATATTTCGACGACATTGCAGAGCACTCAATATGCCAACCTGGAAAACCAACACCCCAAGGTGAATCCCATTCTTGTTGCCTCTCTCCTGGATTCTCAGAAAACTTCCACAACACAAAATCTGTTTTATTTTTTTTCTCCCCCAAAGAAACTCTTTTACCTGCCTGCAAACCCTCTACATTCAACTTCGCAAACTTTGCATAACCCTTAAACTTAGAAGTGTCAAAATAAATTCCATCAGAAGTTTCATAAGTAAAACCTTTTTCTTCAAGTTTTTTAACCAACTCAATCTGTTCTTTAATATGCTCTGTTGCCTTTGGCCAAATATCTGGCTCAGTAAAATTCAATTTTTTCAAATCCTTGGAAAACTCTTCAAAATAATATTCTGAAATCTCCTTTGCAGTCTTGCCTTCTTTTTTTGCAGCACTTTCAACTTTATCTTCCCCTTCATCAGCATCACTAGTCAAATGCCCCACATCAGTTATATTAATTACATGCTTAACCTTGTAGTCATTAAACAAAAGCGTTCGCACTAAAATATCTTCAAAAATATATCTTCGCAAATTTCCAATATGCTGGTACCAGTAAACAGTCGGTCCACAACCATACATTCCCACAATTTTTCCAAGAGGTTTAAAGATTTCTTTTTTGCGAGTTCTTGTATTATATAATTTTAATGTCATATAAATTCAAAAAAAAGAAGTTTAAATAATTATTCAGAAAGAATTTCTAAATCAACAGTAACGCTTGAGTAAATTTGTCCACTAGTACTTCCTTCACGAATCCTTATTTCATATCTTATCTTAGCTGGAGGTACTGTTTCAGGAATATCAAATCTTACAAATTCTGGATCATCCATCACACTTCCTGGAGGACGTATTGTTGAACCTTTATCTCCAAGGGCAATTAAATTATCAGCCTCGTTCATTCCCATGACATTGTTATACACATCAACTGCCTTAATACTATAATAAAAAGCTTTTTCTTCACTATAAATATTTCTTATAGAAAATCCAAATCCCAAATTATCATTTCCTTTTTTTATTTTTACTAACCTTGAGTTTGGATAAACAATAATTTTCTTGGAACTATCTTCTGAGAATAATTGATTTATTTTATTTTTTAAAGACTGATCAATACTAGAAATAACTTCTTGTCA
>CAZWYG010000107.1:0-1853 GCA_964638105.1 Candidatus Woesearchaeota archaeon | reverse complement strand
CAGAAAGCAAAACAGACTTGATTTCATATACTTTTTAGAGAACATGGTTTAAAAATATTTCTTATTAATTAAATTTATATAATATAAAACATATTAAATCTTATGGGAGAAGGAATTGTTATGGGTGATTCATTTATAGCAAATTACCAAAAGAAAAAACATCTTAATGAAAGAATTGATGAGGAATTTGAAGATGAAAAATCTTAAATATTTCTTATTCTTTAGAATTAATGCCAAAAAAAGAGGAAGAGGATTCTGAATTAGAAGAAATTATTGAAGAAGAGGAATTAGAAGAAATTGCAAAAGAGGTGAGAGAGAATTTTTCACAGGAGTTTGATGATAATGCTTTATTGAAGTTTTTGGCGGAAAATGATTCAGCGTCGCCTTCACTTGAGCAGGTTGCAGGTGTGCAGGAAGAAGTTAGACTGGAAAGGGTTGCAGAATCTGCGCCTAAGAAAGAAGAAGAGTCTAGAAGAAATAAGGATTATTCTCTTAATAATGAATATGAATTAAATGAAGAATATTCTGAATCAAAAAGAAATTATGATGATGGTTCGCAAGAGGTTAATGTTGAAATTAGAGATAGTGTTGGAAAGTCTCTTGGTTTGCCAGAGATAAAATCAAAAAATTCAAGAGATGATTATATTACTCCAAGGAATCTCGAAACAACAGGAAGTGGTGATGCTCAGAAATATCATTCAAGAAAGTTTAAATAATAAAATAACTTTATTAAATATGAAAAGAGTTGATTGGAGAGATGTTATTGGTTGGATATTACTTGGGTTAGCAGTTATCCTTTTGGTAACTTGGTTTGTAAAATGAAAATTCAAGATATAATTGTATGGATACTTTTTGCGATTTCGCTATTTGTGGTTGCATGGTATTTCTTTGGCAACAGCCCGACAATAGAACAAGCCTTGTTAGTATTAGTAATTAGTTATCTTTTTGTTATTGGTTCAAAAATTAGTAAAATAGAAGCAATTGTACAAATGTCTAATAGAAGATTTAATGCTCTTGCAAAAGATTTTAAACAACATTCACATTATTAATTATGGCAAAAATAGGTGATTATAAAATTGAAAATTTTTATCAGGGTGGTTATTCAACTTTTGATTCTTCTAAGGGAGTGAATATTGGGAATGTAGGGGATATTGGAATGCAAACAGATACAAGAATGGCTAATATTGTTAAATCTGCGTCGCAAAATCTTTCAACTGGTGCAAAGACAATTGAGATTTCTCAAGTTTCTCCTGAAGTTTTTGATTCTGTTCCAAATGAGCAACTAAAAGAAACAAGGAGGTTGACAAAACTTCTTGGTGTTGATGTTACAATGCACGCGCCTGTTATTGAGCCATCTGGAATGACTCAGCAAGGATTTTCAAATTCAAATCGTATTGCAGTGGAGAATCAAATGAAGCAAGCTGTTGAAAGAGCAGCTATTTTGAACCCAGATGGAAACATTCCTGTAACTTTTCATTCTTCAGCAAGTGTTCCGAGTTTTATGCCTGCAAAAGGAGAAAAGCAAGAACAAACTTATGCCATTGATACTGTTTCAGGATCTGCACAACTAATTCCTCTTAAAATAAGAAAATTTCCAGGTGATGAAGTGAAGATTGAAGGAAAAGTGGATGCAAAAGCAATTAAGAAACAAGTTGATGCAGAAATTAGAAGACAGAATGAAGATTATTGGAGTCAGCAGTTGACAAGTTTGGGTTATGCATCGAAAATGGCTGATCCTTATATTCAAAGTGGTATAAGTGAAAATATTGTTCAAGGAAGAAAAGATGGTGACATGGCAGGAGAGTATTATCTAAAAGATGCTTATAGGCAATTAAAGCGACTTTATGATACTG
>CAZWYG010000106.1:0-1864 GCA_964638105.1 Candidatus Woesearchaeota archaeon | reverse complement strand
AAGAAAAAAAGGAAATTCAGAACCAGGTAAAAAAAATAGTTAATGATTTTTCTAGTAAGCTTGAGGTAATTAAAGAAAAAGTTAAAGAGGGAGATTTTGAACAAAAAGACAAATCAAGAGCAGAAGGTAAAATTAAATGCAATGATTTAGACAGGGAAATTATGTTTGAAAATGCGCCAGAAAAAAATAATACCCTAAAGGGCACAAGGGATTTTATTATTGCAGAGAAGAAAAAATGGTAGACAATTTAAAAAAATATCTTGAAGAAATTGAAAAAAATAATAAGAAAGGTAAAAAGATAAATGCAATGTTGCAGGTGAAGCCTGTTGAGAATTCTAAAAAGGGTTTG
The DNA here is from genome assembly GCA_964638105.1 of Candidatus Woesearchaeota archaeon. Lineage (GTDB taxonomy): Archaea > Nanobdellota > Nanobdellia > Pacearchaeales > GW2011-AR1 > ARS1301. The sequence continues at coordinate 1,515 of CAZWYG010000106.1, read as the reverse complement.
CTTTCAGGAAAGGTAATTGCAGTGAAGGCAAATATTAATGTTAAGGGTTTGAATGCGTCGTGTGGTTCAAGAGTTTTGGAGAATTATAAAGCTCCTTATGATGCAACTGTTATTAAGAAAATTAAAGAGGAAGGTGCTACAATTTTAGGAATGGCGAACATGGATGAGTTTGCATGTGGTTGGTCTGGAGAGTTGAGTGCATTTGGTCCTACGAGAAATCCTTGTAATACAGAATTAGTTACAGGTGGTTCGTCGTCTGGAAGTGCAGCTAGTGTTGCTGCGGGTTTTTGTGACATGGCACTGGGTTCTGATACAGGGGGGAGTATTCGTGTTCCCTCGTCGCATTGTGGTGTTGTTGGTGTGAAGCCAACTTATGCAAGTGTTTCACGTTATGGATTAATTGACATGTGCATGAGTTTTGATCAGATTGGTCCTATTGCAAAAAACGTGAGTGATGCTGCTCTTTTATTGAGTGTTATTCAAGGTCAGGATCCGTGCGATGCAATCTCAGAGAATTGTGAGAAAATCAATTTAGATAAAATTGAAGAAGTTCCGAAGAAGCTTAAAGTTGGTTTGTTGGATTTTGCAATTGGAGATGAGAATATTGAGAAGCTTGTTGAGGAGAAAATTGAGGAAGCTTGTTCAAAGTATGGTTGGGAAATTGAAAAGGTTAGAATTCCGCATATTGAGTTAGCGGTTGCGACTTATTATCCTCTTGTTTATGTTGAGTTTTTTTCTGGAACTCGTCGTTTTGATGGTAGGCGTTATGGAAAGAAAATCGAGGATGTTTGCGGGCCAGAGGTTTTGCGTAGAATTCTTGGTGGAAGTGAGATCACAAAAGCAGAGCATAAGGGGCGTTATTATAATCAGGCATTGAAAGTGCGGAGATTTTTCCAAGAGGAATTTCGAAAAGTGTATGATAAATTTGATTGCGTGATTTCTCCTGTTACTCCTTGCTTGCCTCATAAAATTGGAGAAAAAATAACAATGCAGGACATGTTTAATTATGATGTCTTAACTTGTATTTACAATCTTGTTGGAAATTGTGCAATGTCTCTTCCAATAGGCAAAGTTGAAGGGATTCCAGTTGGAATGCAGATTGCTTGTGATAAGTTTGATGATGAGTTGATGTTGAGAATTGGTCGAAGTATCGAAAAGCTGAAATGAATATTACTGAGAAACTTAAATAGTTCTAACAATTATTTATGTGTATGAATATTAGCAATAAAATGAAATCATCAGAAATAAAACAAATATTGAAAGAGAACAAGGAGGCGTTTGAGATTTTGGAAAATTACGACAAAACGCACGAGCTTCCGTTTCAAAGAAAGCGAATTGACATAACATTGTCAGTGGCAACTATAAATAAACTAAAGCAAATCAGGGAAAAAACAGGAAAACCTATTAGTCATATAATTGAGGAGAGTTTAGAGAATCGAAAAGCTTAAAGATTAGGGATTCTTTTGGGAATTAATGAAATATCATTGTAAACAATGTAAAACAGAGATTTCTAAA
>CAZWYG010000105.1:701-1916 GCA_964638105.1 Candidatus Woesearchaeota archaeon | reverse complement strand
ACCAGCAAGCATACTCGCCTCTCCAACAAACTGATGAATCATTGCCCGCAATCTTTCCTTTAATTCCAATCTAGGCATTCGCTTCACATCAGTATCATTAATAATTACAAAAACATCAACATCAGAAGTCTTTGTTGCTTCTCCTCGTAAAAAACTTCCAGAAATAACATAACTTACCACATACTTGTCAAACTTCTGAACAACCAAAGACTTATGAATCTCAGCAACACGAAGAGCTCCTAAAAAACCATTATCATGCAAAGGAAATGACATTGCAACTCCGCCAGCAAGTTCAAACTTTGAATCTAAACACATCTCCCAAATATCAACAGGAGTCTTAATTTGCAACCATATTTTTTGACCTAATTTCTTTTGAAGTTTATCAATCTCATTAATAACTTCTTTTTTTATCTTTGGAATCTCCTTAAACTTTTTTTCAGGAACAACCATATACAATTGAATATATTTCTCTGTCTCCTTTGGAATTTCCTCTTCATCAATAAAAAACTTCAAAGCCTGCGGCGGCAAAATACTCAATGACAAAACAAAAGGATATTTCTTAACAATAAAATTCTTCAACTTATCAATTTCTTTTTTTGTCTTATCCATATTTTTCTTAACTTCATCAGAATTCTCAGGAATAATTTTTTTCTTATCATATTTCCTATCAAGATTCATCTCAGGAATATCATTATCATTTTTCTTAGGCATAAAAAAAAATGGATTTCACTTTTTTAAATGTTGCTACTTTAAGGAGAAATAGAATGTGCGGACCGGTACTCGTGCCTACGCACGAAGCAATTGGGATTATGCTTCTACCACGTAAACACTCGTCAAACCCTCGGGTTCTCATCTTATTTTCGCGAAGAATTGAATGCGCGGACCGGGATTCGAACCCGGGTCACCTCGTTTTTGCGTTACTACTTCCGTAGCAAATCCCGCGGTTGCAGGATTCGTAAAAACCCGCTGGTGGTTTTTACTTGGCAACGAGATATTCTGCCACTAAACTATCCACGCAAGATAATGATTCTAAAAATTTATTATTTATAATTTTAATTGTCTTGAATGCGCGGACCGAATTTCGAACCGAGCAACTCTGAAAGTTCAAATAAACGAGCCAACTTCAGCGAGTTTAAAGAAGCTTTCATGGGTTGGGAGCAGGGTCACCTCGTTTTTGCGTTACTACTTCCGTAGCAAATCCCGCGGTTGCAGGAT
>CAZWYG010000105.1:0-601 GCA_964638105.1 Candidatus Woesearchaeota archaeon | reverse complement strand
CCCGCTGGTGGTTTTTACTTGGCAACGAGATATTCTGCCACTAAACTATCCACGCCTGTTACTCAGAGCTTATGTGATAAAAGTGTAAAAGAAAATGGATTTAAAAGTTTTAATGCTCTTAATTTATCTAATAATTTTTTAGTATTCACACAAGAATTAATCTGATATCCTATATTTTCTATGCAATTTGTATCCTCTTTTTTTAATTGTTTTCCAATACATTCAAGGGAAAAATTTTTGCACCACTTATGAGGAAATTATTTTTCAATACCTCTGCAAATATCATCAGGAATATTAACAAGCTCGATATAAGGGGCTTCAACCTCATAAATTCTTTTAAATAATCTTGCAACATTTCTTTCAAAACCATCTCCCCTCCCAAAATTTTTATCAATTTCTAAATATCTTTCTATAATCTCTTGATGAGATTTTCCTCTTTCTTCGAGAAGAAAAACATATTCTCCAAAATCTCTGAGATGATGCCCTCTAATTATTATATAATCCATAGAATTAATTTAAAGAAGTAGTATTTATTTTTTATTATATCCAAGAACAAGATAGAGTATTCCAGAAATTAAAGGAACCAACATAAACCAAAGAA
>CAZWYG010000104.1:0-1958 GCA_964638105.1 Candidatus Woesearchaeota archaeon | reverse complement strand
GGTGTTGCATTGTTAGCAGGTTGGATTTAATATATTTTCTAGAATAATAATTAATTTAAAGTGTTTGATAATTATATTGTTATGAAGATACATTCTATTGCAGCAAGAGATTTACCTGATTTATGGTTTCAAGCAGTTCATGATATACTTGATAAAGGTAAAAAATTTACGATTGACAAAGGTTCTTATGCAGGACAAACTCGTTTAGAATATGATTTTTTTGAGGGGCTTGTAAAACATCCTGGAACACAACCTCTTCTTCCAGATATTCCATCTTCTTATGGAATTCCAAATCCTGTTGAAGAAGGATATATTTATGGAGACGACAATCACCCTCGACCTTATTTACTTTATTTAATGACAGGAGAAAAAGAGCCTGGAGAATCTTATACTTATGGAGAAAGATTGACAAAAGTTCCATTAGATAATATTCTCTCTCAGTTTAAAGGAAATAATGAAATTATAGATACACTAAGGACAGAGCAACCAGATGGAAAAATTGTATTTGAGGAAAATGGAAAAAAATACCTTAATCAAATCGAATGGATAATTGACACTTATAAAAAATTTGGACATAGAAATAATCAAATGGTGCTTCAAGTTGCACAACCTTCTGACTTAGTATTGGTTGACCCACCTTGCCTTCGTTCAATTGATACAAGAATAGAACCTGATGAAAAAGGTGAATCTGCATTAAGTTTTAGACCTGTTTATTTTCGTTCTTGGGATCTGTGGGGAGGATTACCTGCAAATCTCGCAGGAGTTCAAAATCTAAAAGAATATATGGCAGGAGAAATTGGAGTTAAAGACGGAGAAATGCTTGTGCAAAGCAAAGGTTTACATCTATATGGATATGCAGAAGACTTAGCTAAACTAAGATGTTTAAGAGATTAAAACAATTATAATAATAATTAAAAACATTCTGAAAATTTTCTAAAATGAAAAGAGGATTATACATAACATTTGAAGGTATTGAAGGTTGTGGAAAAACAACGCAATTAAGATTAACAGAAAAAAGACTACTAAATTCTTATGGAATAGAATCAATCGTGACTCGCGAACCAGGAGGAACATTATATGGAGCAGCTATTAGAAAGACTCTTTTAGAAAAAAGAGATAATGAAGAACTTGAAGCTCTTGCAGAAATTTTTTTATATCAAGCAGACAGGGCACAACACATAAGTAGAGTTGTTGCTCCAAGAATAAAAAAAGGAAAAATTGTCTTAGGAGATCGAGGTCCAGATTCAAGTGTTGCTTACCAAGGATATGCAAGAGGATTTGATATAAGTCTAATAGAATCTCAAAATAAAATATCTTTACAAGGATTTAATCCTAATTTAACATTAATACTTTTAGGAAATACTGAAAAAATGCTAAAAAGAGCAAGTAAATCTGAATTCGGAATACCAGATAGAATAGAACAAGAAAAATTAGAATTTCACGAAAAAGTTAATCAAGGATTTAGGAAAATATCATCTAAATATCCAAATCGATGTAAACTTATTGAAGACCCTAATTTAACAAGAAGCAGAAAAGATATTAATGACGAAATGTTCTTTTACATCAAACAATTACTAAAATTATAACATCCCACTAAATAAATCCTTAAATAAAGTAATCACTCTTTTCTTTATGATTATTGGAATAACAGGAACTCTTGGAGCAGGCAAAGGAACAGTTGTGAATTTTTTAAAACAAAAAGGTTTCAAGCATTTTTCAGTTCGGGAATTTCTAGTTGAAGAAATAAAAAGAAGAGGCTTGCCAATTAATCGAGATTCAATGGTTGCTGTTGCAAATTATCTTAGAGAACAAAATTCTCCTTCATATATTGTTGAGCAACTTTTTGAAAAAGCAAATCAAGAAGAAAATGCAATTATTGAAAGTATAAGAACTCCTGCAGAAGCAGAATTAATAAAGAAAAAAGGAGGGTTCCTCTTAGCTGTTGATGCAAAACCAGA
>CAZWYG010000103.1:0-2013 GCA_964638105.1 Candidatus Woesearchaeota archaeon | reverse complement strand
ACTCTTTTAAAAAATGAAAAGGGTATTTGTTATATTAGTAGTTAGTTTATTCTTACTTTCGTCGGTATCAGCAGAAATTTTGTTTACAAAACAGCCAAATGAGTTGTATAACTTAGGAGATAAAATATTTAGTTCAGTAAAAGTAAAAACACTCGAAAACTCAGAAGGTAGTCTCAATATAAATCTTATCTGCAACGGAATTGAGACTGAAATTTACAAGGAATATCTGGTTTTATCTGCAGGTGAAGAAATCTCAAGAACTCCAACCATTCCTTTGATAAAAAGCTTTATTGGACACTCAACAGGAACTTGCAAGTTAAAGGCAACTTTTGGAGAAGAATTAATCTTAACAAATGAATTCAAAATTTCCAACGAAATAATAGTATCACTAAAAAGCGAAGAAAGAGAATTCTACCCAGAACAAGAAATTGTAATTGAATTTGATGCAACAAAAGAAGGTGGTTCATTAGTTGATGGTTTTGTAAATGTAACAGTTGAAATGAAAAACTCTGCAGAAGGCATGAAGATATTCGACTCAGTCAATAAAGGTTATGGCTACATAACATTTGAATTTCCAAAACAAACTCCTTCAGAGCAGTATCTTGTTAAAGTAAATGTTTTTGAAAAAGATTCTACAGGCGAAATAACAAACAAAGGTTTCGCAAATTTTAATATAAAAATTTTACAAGTTCCTACAACCCTCGAAATTGTTTTAGAAAACGAAGTTGTTGAGCCAGGAACATCAGCAAAGACAAAAGCAGTTCTTCTTGACCAGACAGGTGTTAATATGGAATCTACAGCAATTTTAACTATTGAGAGTTCAAAGAACAAGACTGTAAAAAGGGCAGAGGTTGCAACAGAGGAATATCTTGAAGTGCCTATTGTTTACAACGAACCTCCTTCAACATGGAAAATCTATGCAGAATCTAACGAACTTGAAGAGAAAAAAACCTTTGAAATTTCAGAGAAATCTGATTTAGATATTGAAATAGTAAATAAAACATTAATTGTAACAAATGTTGGAAATGTAAAGTACAATGACACAATTCAAATTGATATTGAGAATACAACATTAGATTTAGATGTAGAACTTGGTGTTGATGAGGAAGCAAAATATGTCTTAACCGCCCCTGATGGAAATTACAATATTGCAATAACTGAAAAGAACGGAGAATCATTCAATCAAGGTGTTTTTCTTACAGGAAAAGTTATTAGTGTTGAAGAAGCATCAAGAGGCATTGCAAAAGTAATCTCTCACCCAATATCATGGATATTTATGTTACTCATTCTTTGCGCAATGGCATTTATATTTTTTAGAAAAGGCTACAACAAAAAATTTGTAGGTTATATAACAAAGAAAAAGGGAAAATCAAAAATAATTCCTTCTGCAAGAAAAGAATCTTTATTCAATACAAAGAATGAGGCAGGATTGTCTCTTTCCATAAAAGGCGAAAAGCAGGATACAACTCTAGTTTGTCTAAAAATAAAAAATCTTTCTGAAGTCAAAACAAAAAGAGGACAATTAAAAGAAACTTTACAAAAACTTTCCCATATTGCAGATGAAAATAAAATACCTGTTTACGAAGATAGAGAAGCAATTTTCTTTTTGTTTATTCCAGCAATAACAAAGACCTTCCAGAACAAGGAAAAAGCAATTAAAATAGCTTCGCAAATAAAAAAAATTCTTGATGAGCACAACAAGTTATTCAAAGATAAAATTGATTTTGGAATTTCATTAAATTCAGGAATGGTTGTTGCAAAATATGAAAACAATAAATTAGAATTTATGAGCATAGGTTCATTAATGGTCTCTTCAAAAAGAATGAGTACTCATTCAGACAAAACAATTTACTTAAGTGAGAACATTAAAGAAAATCTTCCAGCAAATATAAAATTAGAAAAACACGAAAGCAATGGTTTAACTTTTTACACAATAAAAGAAATCAAAGATAGAGAAAGCAACCAAAAATTCATAAACAATTTTATTAAGAGGTTGGAGAATTCTAAATAATT
>CAZWYG010000102.1:0-2052 GCA_964638105.1 Candidatus Woesearchaeota archaeon | reverse complement strand
GCTTTTGTTAATTGGTGTCATGTTCCAATTAAAAACGTATTTATATTAGACAAAAAATTAAAAGATTTAACAATTATACAAACTCCTTGTTTTAGTATAAAGAGAAGATACAAAATAAAATTAAAAGAAAAACCTACATTAGTTGGGAGAAAAAAGTTTATAGCAAGTATAATCACATCTCCTTTTAGACCATTCTTATATTATTATCCAAATAATAAAAAAGAAGTTGTGCCTTTATTTCCCTGGTTATTATTTTGGTTTGATAAATTAAATTGGAATTATGCTTGGAATTGGAGAAAAGAAGAACTAAAGGAAATTTCAGATTTTTTAGAAATTCCTCTAAAATTTGAATAAAGAATTTTATGGTTTAACCCGCACCTCAAAATCTCTGATTTTGATTTCTAAAAAGAAGAAAGAGGTGGATAACCACCCCGATCTTTAATATAAATTATTTCTATAAGCTACCTCGCGACGAAGCACCTCAATACAAGCCCCTAATTGAACAATCTGTTGCTCAAAGAACAATTTTCGATTCTGGGCTTCTGTTAGCTCAAGTTGAAGTTGTTCTATTTCTTGCATTTTAACTAACAGAAAAAAATCAATTTAATTTATATAAATCTATTTTAACTTCAAAATGCGAAATGTATATACTCAAAAAACAAACAACATCTAAGAGTTACTTCAAAGGAGGAAAAGTTTCCTAACAAATTATTTTATCGTCGGAAATGAAAATTATTTAATTTTCTTTTAATTTTTTAATGTATATACAAAGATAACTCCCAATCCTTACAACTACTCTACTAATCCCTCACACTTCGCCGAAGTTCAATTATCTCACTCTAACACACTCCACTACCAAACCAGTTTCTCCCATCACCCCGCGAGCCTGCGAGCGAAACTACCTAAATATTCATAGGAGCCACTTGAACCCAAAGATTTTTTCTATAAACTCCAAATCTCTGCTAAAAACATTTTATAGAAATGTTTTTAAACATATATGAATATAACTTCATATGAATAATTCAACATATCATATGTTCTTTAGTAATCTTGCAAACCCATTAAGAATTTCAATCATAACAACTCTTCGAGAAAAAGAAAGAAACGTGACTGAATTATCAAAAGAATTAAACGTAGAGCAAAGCAAAGTCTCGCATTCACTCTCGTCACTAAAAGACTGCAAAATAGTTGATGTCAAACAAAAAGGCAAAGAAAGAATATACTCTCTAAATAAAAAAACAATTGTCCCAATACTCAAATTAATTGACAACCACGCAAGTCAGTTCTGCAAATGTGGATGTTGTGCAAAAGAAAATTGCAAGAGGAAAATAAAATGAAAACAATTTATTTCGACAACGCAGCAACAACAAAAGTTGACGACAAAGTCCTAAAAGAAATGCTCCCATACTTTAATGAAAAATTTGGAAACGCGTCATCAATTCATATAAAAGGCCGTGAAGCAAAAGACGCAATGCACAAAGCAAGAAAAATAATTGCAAAATCAATTAATGCAAAACCCGATGAAATCTACTTCACATCAGGCGGAACAGAATCAAACAACTGGGCACTAAAAGGTTTATTTTTCCAAAACAAAGCCTTAGGAAAAAACCACATTATAACAACTAAAATTGAACACGACTGTGTTCTAAACACCTGCAAATGGCTAGAAACTCAAGGAGCAAAAATTACTTACCTAGATGTAGATAGCGAAGGTTTTGTAGACTTAGAACAACTAAAAAATTCAATCACAGACAAAACAATTGTTGTCTCAATTATTCAGGGAAACAATGAAATTGGAACTCTTCAGGATTTAGAAACCATTGGAAAAATCTGCCACGAAAAAGCAACATTGCTTCACAGCGACGCATGTCAAAGTTACACTAAAATAACCTTAGATGTTCAAAAACAAAATATTGATTTACTAACTCTAAACTCACACAAGATACACGGACCAAAAGGAGTCGGTGCTTTATTCATCAAAAAAGGAATAGAGATAAATCCTTTAATGCACGGCGGAGGCCACGAGAGAAACCTGCGAAGCGGAACAGAAAA
>CAZWYG010000101.1:0-2090 GCA_964638105.1 Candidatus Woesearchaeota archaeon | reverse complement strand
GTTGCTCATATTTTTTTCCTAAAATTTTCTCAATCCTTTCAATAATAGGTTTCCACATATCTGCAAGATAATTATCCTCTAAACCATTTAAAACAGCAATAGTTCTTTCAACCCCCATTCCAGTATCAATATTTTTTTGAGTTGCCTCATTATAGTTTCCTTCTTTATCCTTATTATATTCCATTAAAACATCATTCCATATTTCAACCCAATTATTATCTTCAGAATCAAATTTCTTTGGAGCATTTTTTGAATTATCTTTCCAATAAAACATCTCAGTATCAGGCCCGCATGGCCCTGTTTTTCCTGCTGGCCCCCACCAGTTTTTATCACTCTCATAAATCCCTCCTTCTATTTTTGCAATTCTTTCTTTTGGAATTCCAAGAGATTCCCATATTTTTGATGACTCTTTATCTATTGGAACTTTTGGTTCTCTTTCATCTCCTGCAAAAACTGTTACTGCCAATCCCTCAACAGGAATCCTCAAAACTCTTGTCAAAAATTCAAAACTATATTTTATTGCATCCTCTTTAAAATAATCTCCAAGACTCCAATTACCAAGCATTTCAAAAAAAGTATGATGTATTGAATCTCCAACTTCATCAATATCTCCTGTTCTAATACACCTCTGAACATTTACTAATTTTTTTCCTTGAGAATGTTCTAGCCCTAAAAGAAAAGGAACAATTGGATGCATTCCTGCGGTTGTGAATAAAACAGTAGGATCATTCTCAGGAATCAACGAAGAATTTTGAATCTCTTTATGTTCCTTTGATTTAAAAAATTCAATATATTTTTTAATTAATTCTTTTCTATTCATTTCTTTAAAGAAAAAGAAAGTTTAAAGGTTTTTTTATTTTAGAAAATTATAAAATAGGGTTTTTCCTGATTAATTATGAATAATTTGCTAAAATATTTTAAAAAAGAAAAATCAACAAATTGTTCTTCTCAAATTAAAGAGTTATTTAAAGATAGGCTCTCTATAAATTATGAATTATATCTCAGTCTTATTAGAGAAAGAAGAAAAAGAGTTGATTCCTTACTTGAGAAATATTCTTAACTTCTAACTTAAAAATTATTTACCTCGTCTCTTGCCTGCTCTAACACTTGGGCGATTCTTATTCATTGGATTTTTGCTTCTTAGTCCTCTAGATTTTTTTCCAGCACTTGTCAAACCACGCATTGCTCTTTTCTTATTTGTAGAATCTGTAATCCAATTCATTTTCTTGTCTTTTTTAATTTCAGGACGCTCTGGATCAACACAAATTACTTCGTAAAAATAATGCACTCCATCTTTGCCAATTAAATATGAATTCAACACAACAAGATTCTTGAACTTTTTCTCAACACGTTGCTCTGCAATCCAACGATAAGACATTTTCAAATTTTTATTTGTGTGAAGTCTCTTTCCCTTTCTTCCTTTATTTGGACGTGGACGTTTATGCCCTCCTCTCTTTACTCTAACACGAACAATAACAAATCCTTTCTTAGCTTTATAACCAAGTGAACGCGCTCTATCAAGACGAAGCGGCTTGTCAACCTTCACAATAACTTTAGACTTTCTCCATTCAATCATTCTCTCTCTAAGAGTTTTCTTCTCTGGCTTTTTCCAAGCTTGTCTAATATAATGATAAAGCCCTTTAGCACTTTTGTTCTCTGACTTTTCTGGAGTTTTCTTTTCAGTTTTTTTCTCTACCATAATAATTAATTGAAGAAATGGTTTTTAAAGTTTTAGAATTAGGAAATTTACTAAGAAAATTAATAAAATAAATGAGGCTGCACGGATTCGAACCGTGGACCCCTGCCTTATCAGAATCACCTTCTGTGTAGGTTTTACCCTGCAACAGAATGCAGTGCTCTGGCCAGACTGAGCTACAGCCTCGTCAGTTTAAGATTTAGCAGTTACTGACCAGCCTCATCAAAAATTATGAGAAACACTAATTTATAAGTTTTGCCTATGAAAAAATTTATACTTTTTAACATGTTTAGGATTTTTTGGAGATATTTCTTTCATAAATTTATGAAACATTTTAACACCTCTAATTGTAACAATATAACTTCTCTGTCGATTGAATTTTTGATTATATAAT
>CAZWYG010000100.1:0-2131 GCA_964638105.1 Candidatus Woesearchaeota archaeon | reverse complement strand
AGACAAACTTGTTAAGGCAGTTCCTCTTATTCAAAGTTTAATTTTATCAAGTCGCACAAGAAAAGAGTTGAAGAAAAATCCTAATTTAATTAATGATTTGAAGTCGAACATGAGCAAAGCTCTTGATATTAAGAAAATAGAGAAAGCACCGGTTACAAGATTTAGAGTCAGGAATATTATTATCTTAGCTGTTTTTCTTGTTGCTATTTATTTTTTGCTTCCGCAAATAGAGGGATTTCCCAAGACTCTTGAAGTATTAAAGCAAGCAAGTTGGTGGTTTGTTGCATTGGCATTTTTGATTCAATCAATTACATATATCTTTGATAGTGCTGCCTTGATAAGCATTGCAACTAAAAAGTTAAAATTCTTTGAAACTTATCTAATTCAGCTTTCAGGAAAATTTCTTAATGCTTTTATTTTTGCAGGAATAGGTGTAGCTGCTCTGAATCAGAAATATCTTGTAAAGAAAGGAGGGCAATCTGAAGAATCTGCAACCACTTCTGCAGCAGTCTTGTTTATTGGGAAGTATATTCTAAGAATTCTGCTTATTGTAATATTTTTATTCTTACTAAAGATTATAAAGATAAATCTTTCTTTGAAATTTACCAAAGAGTTAAGCATTCTATTAATTGTTCTTATTGCACTGGTAATTCTGGGAGTGGTGTTATTAATTAGCTTCCCAAGATTTAAAGAAAGGTTTTTCTATCATGTGAATAATTCTTTCAAAAAGTATTCAAGAGAATTAAAAAATTTATCAAAGAGGGATCCAAAACGTTTTGTTAAAATATTTGGTTCAGAATTAATTTCAATAACAAGCAGTGCTGTAATATTTTATTTGTGTTTAATAGCGTTTAATGCAACAGGAATAAATTTCTTTGCAGCCTTTGCAGTTTTATTGGCAGGGACATTGATTTCTTCTGCAAGTCCGACACCTGGAAAATTAGGAGCAATGGAAGCCTCACTAGTATTTGGTTTAACAACAATTGGAATTGGAGCATCAGTTGCAGCAGCCTCGGTTATAGTTTATCGTCTTTTGACTTTCTGGATACCTTTGATTCCAGGAGCTATGTCTTATAAATATCTCAAGAAAAAGGGTTTAATCTAATTAGATTTTTTAGAATAAAAATAAATGAAAACTGCGAAGAGGAATATGCCAAGGATTATTGCTAACACTTCGTAGATTAAAGAAAGTGTATCGATATAAGCAAGAGCAATTGATGTTAAGATTATTCCTATTAATGAGGCAATTGCAAATGTCTTGAATTCTACATCAGTAAAAATGCCATAACCATAATTGATTAACTCGTTTGGAAGAAGAAGTCTTGAAACAATTAAACTTGCAAAGAACTTTTTTTTGGGAATGTATTTTTTTATTGATTCTATTTTATTTACTGAAATTATTTTCTTAATAAAAGAAACTCCATATTTTCTTGCAATAAAAAATGCGAGAAGAGAACCGAGAAACCATCCTGCAGAAGTTAAAAGAACTCCAAGGTAAAAACCATAAATGCCTACCACAACGGGAATCAAAGGAACATTAGTTATTGGAACTCCAACAGCATCGATAACTCCTAGTGAAATGTAAACAAACATTCCAATTAAATAATATTTTTCAATAAAATTCGATAACTGACTTGTGTAAGTTTTTGTAAAATAAGAAGCAAGAATAAACAACCCAATAACTAAAAGAATGACAACAACTGCTAAGGTTCCTTTTTTTAATTTAAATTTCATTAAATAATTAAGTTGTTAAATCTTAAAAACATTTTGAAGAGGGAGTTATTTCTAAAATATATTGAGAATAAGAAATGTTTTTATAGGGATTTCATAAGATAAAAAATAAAGAAAATAGTTTATGGTTATCGATTTGAAAATTTTCCAGAGGACAGAGGGAAATATATTTATTATTCTAATTGGGGTTTCTCTTCGGTAAAAGAAACAAAAGAAGATTTAGAACAAATTGCGAAAACATTTTCTAAGGGCTGTATTGGAAAAGGAGTAATCTTTAGAAAAGAAAACAAAGAGATTAAAACTTTAGAAAAGTTGGAATTTAATTATTGATTTTCTCTCGTCGGTTTCTCGACGGAGTAATTTTCTAATAAAGTATTTTTTGAGGTGGCGAAAAATTCAT
>CAZWYG010000099.1:0-2143 GCA_964638105.1 Candidatus Woesearchaeota archaeon | reverse complement strand
GTAATTAGAATAAAAGCAAATCAAAGATTTCCATTAATGCAGATTACAAAACTAGGAGGTGAAGCATTATGATTGCTGTAATCCGCATTAAAGGACAAGTAGGTTTGAAAAAAGAAATTGTTGAGACGTTGCATAGACTAAGACTTAGAAGAAAATATGCTTGTGTTGTTTTTGATACCCTAAATGGCACGAGCAAACCAACAGAAGTTCAACTTGGAATGATTAAGAAAGTTCGTGATTTTGTTTCTTTTGGTGAAATTGATGAAGCAACTTACAAAGAACTTGTTGAAAAGCGAGGACAAAAAATGAAAGATGGAAAATTGAAACCTTTTTTTAGACTTCATCCGCCACGAGGAGGAATTGAAAGCAAGAAACATTTTGGAGTTGGAAAGGGTGTTTTAGGAGAAAATAAAAAAATGAATGAATTAGTAAGGAGGATGTTATAATGGAATTTGAAAAAGGAGAACTTCACAAAATAGAACTTTATCCAGGACAGATTATATTAGAAGGAAGATATATCGGGGATTTAAAAAATTCTGGGATAGGGAAACATATTTTTAGGTATGAAGATGAAATTGAAAAAGGTTATTTATTAGTAGATAAACATTGGGTTACAGAAGAAAGAGGGATAATAACTCATAAAAGTCATTCTCCCCTTCAAATATCTGCAATTCATGAAAAAAATATTTTTATGGTTAAAGGTTTACAAAAACTTATTGAGGAACAAAAATGATTAAATCAAAAAAACGTCAAAAGTCAACAAGACAACATGGAAAGAATATGGGAACTCATGGAGGCGGAGCTCGAAAGAAACGTAAAAAGTCTGGACATAAAGGAGGAGTTGGAATGGCTGGAAGTGGAAAGCGAGGAGATCAGAAAAAAACATTAGTTTTGAAAAAATATGGACATGGTTATTTTGGTAAAAAAGGAATTACAAGTATTGGAACAAAAAGAGACAAAGATGACAAAATTAATTTGAAAGATATACAAGAAAAATATACTCCCGGAAAAGTTGATTTATCAAATTACAAGATTTTGGGTACAGGAGAGATTAAGGGTAAATTTATTATTAATGCAAAATCAGCTTCGAAATCTGCAATTGAGAAAGTTAAGAAGGCAGGTGGAGAGATTGTTTTGAAGAATAAAGAGGAGAAAGTTAAAAAGAGTTCTCCTAAAAATGAAAAAGATTGATTCTAAAGAAAAATTGTGTCCTCCTCCGAGAACACCAGAAATTATCCTATATGAATTAACATTATTAAAAAAGAGAAAAGATTCTTTGGTTTCTAAAGGATTTTGTATAAGAGATTATTTTGGAAGAAATTTTATACAAGTAGGTAAAAGCCCTTGGGATGGAAGAAGTTTAAATTATATAACTAATTATTTTTCAGAGAGACTTATTGAACCAATAATAAAAAGAGGGTGGAAGAGAAATGGAAATCTTTGGTTTGAAACTAAAGACAGAACTTTTGTAGAATTCACTAAAAATTTTAAAAGAGAAGAGGATATTTCAGAATTTATGTTGTTGAGACTTCCTAGAGTGCACCCAATGGAAACTATAAGAAAGAAAAAATTGCATAATATATCTCCTGAAGGTCAATTTATTCCTCAAGATTATTATCCTAATGGCGAGAGGTTTGATTATCTCTTTAGAATAGGTCTTATTTAATCACAACAATAATCTTCTCAAAGATATAAATTATCTAATTTTATCAAAGACTTCTTTACTCATATTTTGATGAATAAAATAATCTGCATTTTCAGATGCGTTAATTATTTCTTTAAATTTATAATATTCTTTTACTCCAATATCTTTTGCCGAAGCAATTACGGAATAAATACCCCAAAATAATAGTGCACTGCAACCAGCAAGAGCATAATAAGGTAAGTTTCCCCCAATATTATCTTTAAGCATATCCAAAGGAGGAATTGCTCCCATAATTCCTCCTGTAAATCCTGCAAAAAATCCAAGTGTATGTCTTCCAGCTGCACTATTCCCTTTAACAATTTTTTTTAAAGAAAGATTTTCTTTAGTTAATTCTTCGGTTGAAAAAGGTTGAAGAAAATCAACTAAGCTCTTTCCTACATTATACTCTTTACCTTTCCATTCTTTTGTTAAAACAATCTTTTCATCAAGAGATTTAAC
>CAZWYG010000098.1:0-2172 GCA_964638105.1 Candidatus Woesearchaeota archaeon | reverse complement strand
AAAGGTTACTGGGAAAGCTACGGCTATTCAAACAATGGAAGTTTAGAGGAGGGATTCTTCGAATGAATCTAAGAAAAATTAGTGCATATTTATTTTTATTAACAATCTTACTTTATGTTATAACAGGATTCGGAATAACACAATACCAGACCATTGAAAAAATCACTTTAGGAATTCTAACAAAACCACTTTCATTTAAAATCCACGAAGCTCTTATCTACCCGTTCATAATATTATTACTTGCGCATCTTTATTTTTCATGCTCATTATTTAAATTTCTTCAAAGAGAAAAATGAAAGCAGCTTTTGCACTTGGATGTTTCTGGCACGCACAAGAAGAATTCGACAAAATTAAAGGAATTGTAAAAACAACAGTGGGATATTCAGGAGGCAATACAGAAAATCCTACTTACAAAGAAGTCTCGTCTAAAAAAACAGGGCACGCAGAAACAATTGAAATTGAATTTAATGAAGATATAATTTCATACGAGGAACTTCTAGAAATATTCTGGAAAATCCACGACCCAACAACCCTAAATAGACAAGGTGCTGACATTGGAAATAATTATCGAAGTATTATTTTTTACTACGACAATGAGCAAAAAGAAAAAGCAGAAAAATCATTAAAAGAAACTCAAAAAAAATTTAAAGAGAAAATTGTTACAGAAATTATCCCAATTAAAAAATTCTGGAAAGCAGAAGAATACCACCAGAAATACTACAAAAAATAATGGAAAATAAAAACGTGGGCTTGTTAATTATCGGAATAGCAATTGTAATGACAATTATAGTTTTATTATTTAATTCGGTCCTAAAAGACACACTTGGACTAACATGCTCTCATGGAAGCTCTTGCGAAATGTACACAGGACTCAATGTTCAAACCTGGATTAGCCTAAGCATAGTAGCTATTGTTTTTATTATTGGCTTTATCATAATGTTCACAAAACCAAAAGAAAAAATTATTATCAAAAAAATTAAACAAAAGAAAAAGAAATTAGATTTGTCAAACCTGGATTCAAAAGAAAAAGAAGTTGTAAAAATATTACAACAAGAAAATTCAACCATGTTTCAAGCAGATTTAAAAGAAAAACTAGGAATTGGAAAAGTTGGAATGACGCGACTTCTTGACAAACTTGAAGCAAAACAAATTATCGAGAGAAAAAGAAGAGGAATGAATAATATTGTTATTCTAAAAAATTAACTATCTAAAATGAACAAACAAATAAAAGGACTAATAGAAATATTGATTGTTGTATTTGTATTTCTGTTTCTCTCGTATATTATTCAGCAAAACATTGAATTATTTGAAAGTTTTGTGACATCAAACTTTATTGGAATTATTGTTTACATTTTAATTGAAATAGCATCAATTGTTATTGCACCAATCACAACATTGCCATTAATAGTTGTCGCATCTAATCTATGGGGATGGTTTTTCGCAGCCTTGCTTAGTATTATTGGATGGTCAATTGGAGCATGGATTGCATTTATTCTTGCAAGAAAATATGGTGTTAAAATAATTCAAAAATTTATTTCTCTTGAAAAAATTAACAAAATAGAAAGAAAAATTCCAAAAGAACATCTTTTCTGGACAGTTGTTTTGCTGAGAATTGCTACTCCTACTGACGTACTTAGTTATGCCCTTGGAATATTCACAAAAATGAAAACACGCGACTACATAATCGCAACAATTATCGGAATAACTCCTCTTGCTTTTTTATTTGCATATCTTGGAGCAATACCTATTTTATATCAATTAATGTTATTCCTAACAGGAGGAATTCTAATTATTATTGGATGGATTCTCAAAATAGGCTTGAGAAAATGCTTTTTCTGGGAAGATGAATGTAAAATGAAAAACAAATAAGAAAATTTTGATTTTACAAATAAAAAACTAATGAAACTAGTTTCTCCAAAGTCAATATAATAAATTAATTCTTATATTTTTTAATTAAACTGGAGGACAAAAATATGAACATGTGGATAATTGCCGGAATCGTCGCAGGATTGCTTGTTATCTCAGGAGTCTTTGTTGTTGCAGATTCGCTAAATGCACAAACCCAAACAGAGACAGAAACAACTGAATGCTCAACATGTGGAAACTCTTGCACAGCACAAAACAATTGCGGACTTGCAAGTTGTGGAGCTGTCAATGGCGGAACTTGTGGAT
>CAZWYG010000097.1:0-2179 GCA_964638105.1 Candidatus Woesearchaeota archaeon | reverse complement strand
TCCCACTACTACCAAATCTCCCCTCGCCTCTCTGTGTTTTAGATAATTCTTCAACTTCTTTAAACTCAACTTTTGGAAACGGCAACAAAATAATCTGTGCAATTCTTTCTCCAATTGAATAATCTTCTTTTCCAGTTTTTCTAAATCTAATAAACAATTCTCCTCTATAACCAGAATCCAAAACACCTACTGAATTGCACATAATTAAATTCTTTTTAGAAATACTGCTTCGTGGAAAAACAAGCAAAACATAACCACTTGGAATCTCAAAAGCAAGTCCAGTTCCATATTCAACAAATTTATCAGTTTCTTTTTTAGAAACAGCAATAACATCCATTCCTGCATCACCCTCTAGAGCATACCTTGGAATAACTGCATCATCTCTTAATTTTTTAATTTTAACTTCAACCATTTTCACTGCCTCTTTTTATGATACAAATCTAAAATATAAACAACATTTTTTTCTTTAACAAATTCATAAGATAATCTAAAAGGTTTAACATAAACCTCTCGCGTTCCTTTTCTCACATTACGCATTGGTTTGCCAACTTTTGGATTCAAAGCTATTTTTTTAATTTGTTTTTTTATTTTAAGAATCATTAAATTATCTTTAATTCTTGAAAAAATTCTAGAAAAATTTTCTGAAAATTCTAATTCAATCATTTGACCAAGAATCCATCACCCCATCAAGATCCTCAAACTTAACTCGTATGCTCTTACCTGCTTCAATTTGTCTTTGAGCTTCTTTAGTCCTTTGTGCAAATTCTAAATCTTCTTTTATTTGCTCTGTTAATTTTTCTGATTTTTTCAATATAATTCTATCTTCATCCTGAATTATTAAAATATCATCTCCAACTTTAAGATTCTTCCTCATACTTACAGGAATTACAATCTGTCCTTTAGAACTCATCCTTGTTACATTTATGTTGACCATAGTAAGACGTGTCTTACAAAGTATTTAAATTTTTGGTTGCAGACTATTATGCCCAACCTGAATAACCAAATCAATCTCGTTTTCTAAATTCTCTCCAAGAACAGGCAGGTCACACGCACCAAAACAATCCCCCAACCAAATCAAAAAATCAGCATTAGTTTTCCCCTCTAAAAAATCCCCAATAGCAGTTGCATAAGGTTTTAATCCATCAGCAAATTGTAACAAAACCAATTTTGCTTTTTCCTTTCTTATTTCCTGAATTATTTTCTCAAAATCAATTTCATAATTTTCTTCTAAATCTTTAATTGTTTTCATGAAACAAAAAATAAATTCTATTTTTATATTTTCTGGATAAACTTAAAAACAATTTATTCTACAAATTATATGGAAGAAAAAGAGATGAACTTAAATCAAAAAATTTTCCACTGGATGAAATTAGCTTTTTTTATCTACCTGTTTATTCTCTCAATTGAAATAATCAAAAAAGCATCAATGCTTCTCGCACCTAATATTCAAAATCTAATATCAAACAGCTTTACACCTCTAAAAGCAATATGCACTGGATGGCTCGCAACTTCTATTTTTCAGTCCTCAGGCGCAATTGGATCTATAATCGCGACTTTTGCAGGAAACAATACAATCAGTTTACCAATGGCAATCTATGTTTTAATCGGTGCATCACTCGGCGCAGCAATAACTACGTTAATAATTTCAATCATAGTCTCTGCAAAAAAAAGAAGAGACTTTAGGCACGGATTTGAAATCGGGTTATGCTATACAATTTACAATGTCCTCTTGATAATAATAATAATAATACTTGAATATTTCTTTAAAGTTTTTTCAAAATCATCTTTAGTGATTGCAGAATTTCTAATGAATAAAATTTCATTTTTTCACCTTCCAAATTTCGTTGGAACAATTACAGAACCAATAATGAAAATACCTTTTTTTGAAAGCAACTATATATTATCTTTTGGCATTGCCTTTGCCTTGCTAATTATTGCTCTAAAATATATAGGAGAATCAGTTATCTGTGTTTTTGGTGGTGAAAAAAAAGCACGTAAAATTATAAAAAAACATTTTAATTCAAAATACAAAGCATACCTTATTGGAGCATGTTTAACAGCGATTGTTTTCTCTTCAGGAATAACCATTGGATTATTAATTCCACTCGTGGTTGCACGGCTAATCAAACTCAAAGAAGCAATTCCATTCATCATCGGTGCAAGACTTGGAACAGGAACA
>CAZWYG010000096.1:0-2196 GCA_964638105.1 Candidatus Woesearchaeota archaeon | reverse complement strand
AGATAAAAGATGCTGAATCTGAAGGAGGAATTGATACAGAGAAATTAATTATGGAGATAACTGATGCAACGCCTGAAATAATTAATCAAGAGATTAAGAAACTTCTTGAGGATGGAATAATTTTTGAACCGCGTCCTGGTAGAGTTAGGTATTTGGGTTAAAAGAAATTTTCTACTAATTCAAAACCTTGATAATTACTAATTTTTTGTGCTGGTTTTCTATAATCTTCTTCGTAAAGAGTTACTCTTTTTTTATCCATCTCCACTTCGCAAACTTTTTTCCCATTATTTACTGAGAACATTCTTAGCATTTTATAAAATTCAATAGAGCATCCTCCAAATTCATTACTTAGAACATCTTCTATTTTTGAGCACTCTTTGGCAAATTCTTTTTGAGGATTAACTTTTATACGATACTATAAATCTTGAAATATATACATAGTAAATTTAGAAATGTAAAGTTAACAACTTATTCTTTTTTTCTTTTTCTGAAATATGGATTTCTTTTTCTTTTTTGTTCTGTTGTTAAACCAGTATGCAAGATAAATAACTGCTGCTAGTCCAAGAAGTGAGATTATAAATCTGAACAAGTCATCTCCGTATCTCCAGTATCCGCCTGCTCCGTAGACAATTATTCCTATTCCTCCGCCCATTAATCCTGCTCCAACAGCTTCAAGAGAAAATAAAACTCCTCCAATAAATAATATTAATATTCCAAGTGGAATCGAAAAGTAGAATATTTTTTTTGAACGGCTTTCAAGTTCGTCTTCGTAATCCTTACTACATTCATAATATCTATCACAATATCCAGCTGCTCCATCTGGAATTCTTTCAGCATAAGGTGTCCATTGCCCTCCTGCTATTTCACATTTTTCTTGTGTATCTAGAACTTCTGCAGTTTTAATTGGAGGACAGTAATCTTCATAATTGACTTTTGGATAAATTACACTTAGTCCGTAAACTGCAACGAATATTGTAAGAATCATAATTGCGATTCCAAGCACCCAATTTTTTATTTCCATTAATTCTTTTAGGGAAGAATAATTTATAAATGTTAAGGAATAGGAATTTTATGGAATATGAAAAACTTTTAGATGAAGCATATAATAAGGTTAAGAAAATAGATGTCTCGAATGAAAGATTTGAAGTGCCGAAGATTGAGGGGCATTTTCAGGGTCGTAAGACTGTGCTTACGAATTTTTTGCAGATTGCTTCGCATATTCGTCGAACACCAGAGCATTTTATGAAATTTCTTTTAAGAGAACTTGCAACTTCTGGAAATCTTGAAGGAGAGCGTCTTGTTTTGAATAATAAAATTTCTTCAACTAAAATTAATCCTAAAATTGAGCAGTATGTTAATGAGTTTGTGCTATGTAAAGAGTGTGGAAAACCTGATACTGAAATCAAAAAAGAAGATAGATTAACTTTTTTGCATTGTCTTGCGTGCGGAGCAAAACATCCTGTTAGAGGAAAAATATAATTTTGTTTTCTATAAAATATTGCAAAAAGTAAGGAATTTCATTAATCTAAATATTTAAAAATAAATTTTTCTTAAGAGATTATAAAATTCAGAGAATTTTATTAATTAAATGGAGGAATTAAGATGGTAAAAGGATATTGTGTTAAGTGTAAAGAGAAAGGCGTTGACATGAAAGATGCTGTTATCACACAAACTGCACGAGGAGGATTTATGGCAAAAGGTAAATGTTCTAAGTGTGGAACAAATATGTGTGCTATGATGTCAAAGGACAATGCTGAAAAAGCAATTGAATCTGATGAAGCAAAAAAAGGATTTTAAATCCAAAACATTTTTAAATTAGTTTTTTTTAGTTAACCATGGTTGAAGAAATCAACAAAGATTCAGAAAAGAAAACAGAAGTTTCTCAAGAGAGCAATTCTAGTGGGTCTTTACTTGATAAATTTCGGGAAAATCCTTGGGTGATTTCTACAATTGTTCTTGGTTTGATTGTAGTTGTTTTATTATACAATAGTTTTGTTGGAACAGGAAGCGCTATATCTAATGGTGTTATAAGTGAAGAAGAAGCAGGAGATTATTTATTAGATTATTATGAGGGCATGGGAGCATCAGGATTAACTGTTGATTCTGTAGAAGAAGTTTATGGATTGTATAAAGTTAATTTTGATAATCAATTAAATAATCTTTCGTAAAACAATTCTCTATTAACTTCTTCCTTTT
>CAZWYG010000095.1:0-2210 GCA_964638105.1 Candidatus Woesearchaeota archaeon | reverse complement strand
CTAGTTTTGTAATCTGCATTAATGGAAATCTTTGATTTGCTTTTATTCTAATTACCGCTATCATTTTCCAACCTCCGGGTTTGTTTTCTTTAATGCATCAACACATGCTTTAATCATATTAAATGTTGTTTTTTTGTGCCCAAAAGTTTTACTATAAATGTCTTCGATTCCCGCAAGTTGCAGAACTTTTTTTATTTCTTTTCCAACAACAAGACCTGTCCCTTGTGGGGCTGGAATTAATTTTACTCTTATACTTCCTGCTTTTCCCTCGACTTGAAATGGAATAGTATGTTTCTCAGAACAATTGCAATCAAAAGCTGAACACCCTCTTTTAATTTTGAATAATTTCAATTTTGCTTCTCTAATTGCCTTGTCTCTTGCAGGCAGAGTCTCTTTTGCCTTTCCGTTTCCAATTCCAATGTGGCCATCCTTATCTCCAACAACAGCCATTGCTGAAAAGCTTGGAACATTCCCTTCTTTTGTTTTTCTCTGAGTTTGTCTCCATGCACGTCTTTTTCCTCCTCCGAATTTTCCTTTTGACTGTCCAATTGAAATCAAATCAGATTCAACCTCGATTAATTTATCTATAATCTCTGGCTCAAGAATTTTGAAATCATTTTCTAATATCTCATCAATATCCGTTATCTTTCCGTCCTTAACATCCCTTCCTAATTGAGTCTTAGGTTCCCATCCAAGAGTCTCATCAGTAACTTCCATTTTCATTTTACCATTGCCGTTTATCCTTTTTTCAGTTTCTTCTTTCATTTGCTTAAGCTCTTTCATTTCTTCGTTATTTAATACCTCTTCAGGTACTTCAGCATATTCATCTTTCACTGAAGAATCTTCTTGCATCTTCTGTGAGGTGCGAGACTCGTTCTCTTGCCTTTTTTGTTCAATTTTTTTCATTTCTGCTTCACTCATTTTTCTTATCCTTGTCAATTCCAAATTTATTTTTATCATGTCCTGCTAAATTTTTAGCAATGAATTTCAAAACATCATTGATGCTCACATAAACCCCTGTAGGATTATGATTTGATTTTACTTCTTGTCCTTGTATTTCTAGAAATTTCACTCCATCAAGAGCAAAAGTTCTTTCTCCAATATCTAATCTATTGAATTTTTCATTCACTGATATGTTTATTTTTCCGCTTTCCATTTTATTTTATCTTGTCAATTTCTGATTTAATTTTTTCAAATTCAATTTTGTTTTTTAATGAACTTCCTTTTATTCTTTCTTCTTCTGGATAACATTCTTCATTACAATTAATATCAAGACCAGAATCAATTAAACCTTTCAAAAACGCAAATACTTTTGTTTTATGAAGTGTTCTAATCATTCCCAAATCAACAACAGGTGTCTTAAGCTTTTTAGAGATAATCTGTTTACCGATTAAATAACCTGTTAGATACGACGCTGGAATTGATTTCAAACTCCCTTTTGCTTTTTCATCCCAACCATATTTTAGCAAACCTTTAGAATTAATTGTTAGAATAACTTTGTCTTTTGCTTCTTCACTTTCAATATATTGTGAAATAAAATAACGATTTGTTTTACGGAAAACAACTCTTGGAGCTCTTCCTTTAAGTAAGTTCAATCTTTTCTTGTAATCTGTTTTATTTTCTTTTCTTCTTCTCTTTACTGTTTTCATTTGAAATAACCTCCGTTCAATTTTCGAATGAATGAAAATCTTTGATTTACTTTCATTGTTTCCATTCCTCCTTAATTTTCTCTAAAATTTTAGTAATTTTTAATCCAAAATAAGTTTTCCATATTTCAACTGCTTCGTCGATAAACTTTGCTTCTTCTGTTTTATCTTTAGTCAATCCAATCCAACTACTTTTGCTACTTAAAAACATTCCTTTTTTCATTAATGTTTTCATTTCTTCTTTTTCCTCGTTACTAAAAACTTTTGATTCACTAATATTAAGAATATTCTGAGGATTTGGCATAATAAGACTATGAAGATAATTTGTCCAACCAATATAAGTCTCAACAATTCTTGAGCAAAGTTGTCTTGAAAAATTCTCACTTACAAATCCTTCCCTTAAAACAGCGTCGCTAATAAAGAAAATTTTATCAATATCTTGGAAAGTCGACTTGAACTTAAGTTCTTTTTGAATTTCTTCAAAACTTTTTTCTAAATCTTTTAGTATGTCTTTTTTATCCATTTTTTCAACTCCGAAATATAATCCTTAAGATGTGCTTTGCT
>CAZWYG010000094.1:0-2237 GCA_964638105.1 Candidatus Woesearchaeota archaeon | reverse complement strand
GTTTTATATTATATAAATTTAATTAATAAGAAATATTTTTAAAGCATGTTTCATAAAAAATCTATGAGACAATGTCTGTTTTGTTTTCAGATTATGTAAAACAAAACGCGAGTTACTCGTTTCAACTAGTTTCATAGGAGGTGTGCAAGTTTTTCTATTCATATTCATTGAAAATTATATCAATTATATAAAATGCAAATTAAAGAAGAAAACAAGGAAAGAAAAAGAAATCCCATAATTAATGTTTTGAAAACAGAGTGGGATCATTTAGGTAGTCGGAGAAGGATTTTTTTGTTTTATATGTTTTTCTTTTTAATATCAGGAATAGTTGGCTTAATGGCTCCTCTTATTATTGGTTCAATTTTTAATTCAATCCAGCAGACTATATCCTCAAGCGAGGAATTTAGAAGATTAATGCTCTTAATATTTGCATTACTTGGAGTCGAAATAGTTTTCTGGATGTTTCACTGTCCAGCAAGAGTGCTTGAACAAATAACAGGTTTTTTTGTACACAGAAATTATACAAACAGAAAGATATCAAATATACTTGAACTTCCTGTCAAATGGCATAAAGACAATCATTCAGGAAACACAATTGATAAAATAAATAGAGGAAGAAGTTCTTTAGAAAATTTCTCTCAGGATTATACTTATAGATTAATGTATATTACTCTTAGAATATTTGTATCCTTAATAATTCTATTTTTTGTGGATGTTAAAATAGCTACTTTTGCATTGGTTTTCTGCTCAATAATATTAGTTGGTGTTATGAGTGTAGATAGACAATTAAAAAAATACTACAAAAAATTAAATAAATTTAGTAATAAACTCGGAGCTTCTGTTTTTGATTATTTGAGCAATATAATTACAGTAATAACACTTCGTCTCAAGAAAGTCGTTTCAAAAGAAATTGACTCTAAGTTAATGGCGAGTTACAAATCCCATAAAAAAGCAGTCATAATTGATGAACTAAAGTGGGGCATAGGGGATATAGCAATAACTACAATGACTGTTTTAGTTTTAGCATATAAAGCATATACTGATTATTCAAGTTCAGGAATTATTTTAATAGGAACTCTTTATATTTTGTATAGTTATCTTGAAAGAGTAGGAAATGCATTTTTTCAATTCGGTGAATTATATAGCAATGTAGTAAGAACTAGTGCAAAAATCGAGGGTGCTTATCCAATTGATGAGTCATTTGAAAAAATTAAAGAAAAAATTAAAGGACAACTTCCATATGGTTGGAAAGAAGTTGAGATTAAAAATTTAAATTTTACTTATGATGAAGAATGGAAAAAGAATCATCTTGAAAATATTAATATGAAATTTCGACGTGGAGAAAAAATTGCACTTGTTGGTGAAAGCGGTTCTGGAAAAAGCACGATTCTTGCAATGATGCGCGGTTTGTATTCTTCACAAACAGGTAATGTTTATTGTGACAATGAAAAATTAAAAAACGGTTTTGAAAAATTAAAAAGAAACATTACATTGATTCCACAAGACCCAGAGATTTTCAATAACACTATTAGATATAATCTCACAATGAATTTATCAACGAAAAAAGAGGATTTAGACAAAGTTATTGAGATGGCACAATTTAGAAAAGTAATTGAGAAATTAGACAAAGGTCTTGACACAAGTGTTTTAGAAAAAGGAGTCTCTTTAAGTGGAGGAGAAAAACAACGACTTGCATTAGCAAGAGGTTTACTTGCAGCAAAAAACAGCGACATTGTTTTAATGGATGAACCAACCAGCAGCGTCGACAGTTTAAATGAAATGAAAATTCACGACAACATCTTCAAAGAATTCAAAAACAAAACAATCATTTCTTCAATTCACCGATTGCATCTTTTGAATAAATTCGATTACATTTATTATTTTGAAAAAGGGAAAATAATTGCAGAGGGAACTTTAGATGAAATAAAAAAGAATTATAAATTCAAATACCTTCTTCAGAAATACGGAATGAAAAGAGGTTGAGATGAAACCAAAAACTTACAAAGAAATCAAAGAATATTTTGAAAAACTTAAACACAGTATAGACTATCTCGAGTCAAAGATAAAAACAAGAAATAAAAAAGAAATTGATAATTCAATTGGATATCCAGTTTATTTACTTCATAGAATACATAAAAAAACAAATCGTATAAGTACAGGAGAATCAATTGACAAATTTTCCAAAATTTTGTGGTGGTTCAAAAAACAAGAAGAGAGTAACAAAAGAAAATTTACAG
>CAZWYG010000093.1:0-2254 GCA_964638105.1 Candidatus Woesearchaeota archaeon | reverse complement strand
AAATAAATAAAGTTTTAGAAGAAGAGTTCTCAAGAGGAATCGCATACTCAGATGAAGATATTTATGAGAAAATTGGTAGAAAGATTTCAAGAAGAACTATTTCTAAATATAGGAATCTCGCAGGAATTCCTTCTTCTAAAGAAAGAAAAACAAGTTATAGTGAAGGAAGTTTAGATAAACCTTATGAAATTATTGAATAATTAAAATTAATATTCTAACTCTCTAATTATCAAACGGCGGATGTGCATCAAATGAAGGCATTCCATGAACCTTTTTGTAAACTTCAAAAATTTTATAACATCGTCGGACAGCTTGGTCCATTGCATAAACTCTCATTTGATTTGCCTCAAACCAATTATCAGGTTGAATATTTTCATCATCATCTTTTTTCTTTTTTGATTTATTTTCTTCTTTTTCATTATAAGCACCAAACATTGCAAAAAAAGGATTTGAAGTGTCTTTATCTTTCTCTTGCTTTTCTTCTTCCTCTTCTTTCTCAGCAAGAAAGTAATCAATTTCCTCTTGAATTTTTTTCATACTATCTTGCGTCGCACCCTCAATCAAAGTAAACATCTCTCCAAGATTAGATTTATCTAACTCTCTTTCTAATTTTTTCAACTCATCTTCATTCAATGCAAATGGCTTAAATGAAACATCAGTCTTCCCACCAAAAACATAATCCCCTCTCTGAGCAATTTTTTGTGGAATTCCCCTAAACTTAAAATCAACAAGAACACATAAATAATAATCTCTTTTCATTTTCTTTTTCATATCCTTGCCCATTCCATATTCTTCTGGAAGAGTCATTTTCTGTGTTCCTAATAAAGTTAATTGAAGATAAATTGTATTAAATGCTTTTACAACTGCTGGACTTTTTCTCATCTCAGTTTGTTCTAATTGCGCAGCAGCAGTCAAATAAGGCTTCACCCACCGAGAATAAATCTTCAAAGACTGAACTTGACTCGACAAATAATTCCTCTCCATCTCATATCTTTTTCTTAATTCTTGCTCTGACTCTTTAATCCAGGAATTAAATTCATAAACTCTTGGCTTTAAAATTCTTTTAACTCTATCATTCAAATCAACTTTATCAACAGATTTCTCATCTCCAACCGCTAAAAAAGCATCACGCAGAGTCTGAAAACCCAACTGCCCCGACGCCATTGCATTAATAGAACCAGCACCCTTAAGCATGTCAACTTTGTCCATCCAAATCTGCTTTAACGCAAGTTTCGCAGCATCCCGCGTCGCCTCATTCTTTGACTTCAACCCATCATACTGACTAAGCCGAATTTTAAACTCTTTCAAATCATAGATTATATTTATCACACTTCGCAAAACAGTATTAATATCTGCAAGAAGTTTTGTTCCTTGCTGTTGCATTTGACTTTTCTTTATTCCCATCTCTCCAAAATGCCCAGACCCAGGAGCAGTAGTAAAATTATCAACAATTTTTTCAACTTTCAAACCCAATCTATCTGTCATAAAATCAAGAATCCAAAAATAAATTGGTTCTAACTGCTCACTAGAAGACGTGTAACGAAGAAGATGCCCCATGTCAGCACCACCTTCTGAAACTGGTTTTACAGAAGCCTTTTCTGCCGCAACCTGAAAACCTTCTTTCTTAATCATATCTTTAAACTTTTTCAAATTAATTGCTTTCGCCTCTTCATCACCCGCAGGACTATAATACAAATCAGGATTTATCGTAGCAATAATCTGTTCTGCTGTTGCCATGAATTAACAACACAAAAGGATTTAAAAAATGTTTGGAGATAATTTGTTATTGCAAACAATTAATCATATTAATTCTAGGTCAACACTTCACACAATTTTATAAACATCAAATCAATTTAATTATATGGCATTTTTCAAAAGAAAAAAAGATAATGTATTGGATTTAACAAACTATCATAAGAAAGAAGAAGTTTCAAATGAAACTCCAAATTCTCAAACTTCAACAACAAGTGATTCAAATGGTCTTGGTTTTTTTGGAGCAATGGCACAAACAGCTTCGCAAAATTCAGAAGAAAATTCTGGTTATGCTGATTTAACTTCAACACCTGAAGAAAGAAAAAGAAAACTTTCAAAACGACTTCTTGAAATGACAAACAAAATAGAAGACTTGTCAAACCAAATTTATCATCTGCAGCAAAGAATTGAACTTCTAGAAAGAAAAGCAAGTGTTGGATTTAATTGAAATTTAAAATGAAAAACCTTTCAAAACTAACAAAAGCATATGCACTAAAAAATG
>CAZWYG010000092.1:0-2267 GCA_964638105.1 Candidatus Woesearchaeota archaeon | reverse complement strand
TTAGAATAATGTGGGATGAAGGATTCGAACCTTCGTAAGCACTAAGCTACGACGGCCTAAACGTCGCCCGTTTGTCCACTCCGGCAATCCCACTTAAGTTTATTCATATGCTCTTCTCTAAAATATAGACCATAATATTTCTTTTTATATTTTTGGTAAATCCAAGAGTCTTTAAAAACAGGAATTCCAACTTCTTCAAATAATATTATCAAATCTCTCCATAAATCTTCACTCGCAGTTGAAAGGCCAAACCCTCTTCTTCTTTTCCCTCCTTCTGTAGCCATTATGCCTTTTAGAAAAGCGATTTTTATTTTTTTGTTTGATTTTTTAATAAAGTCAGGTATTTTTACAATGTGGCTTTTCTTACCAGCTGGAACTTCAAAAACTTCTTGAATCAAGTTATATATTGCTTTGCTATCAATTCCGATTACAAATGTCTTTTTTCTTCCTTTTCTTATTTTAACATCTCTTATATTGAATTCTCTTTTGAATAAATCAAAGCATATTTTCTTAATATGCTCAAGTAATTTTTTATTTGTTAGTTCTATTGTTATTTGAAATTTACTTTTTTTCAAATGCCCATCACCAATTATTGCAGCAATCAAAAATGATAAATCTTCATTCAGTGTCAAGGGAATTCTAGTTGGTTTAGAAGGCCCAAATTTCGCCTTAACAATTATTTCTTTTTCGTCTCTTGAAATTATCTTCAAATATTTTTGAGACTCTAATATCTTAGTTATAAATTTCATATTTAGTAAATAAAGATATACTAATAAATGTTTCGCTGCCTGTCCTTTTTTCCCTTCACCAAAAAACCTTTAAACAATTCCTAAATCTCTTTTCCAAAACCCTTTTAAACTGCTTCCAAATTATTTTTAATGAAAATTAATATTCTAAGAATAGAATTTCTTCCACTAGCTCTTTTGCTGTTAATTTTTTATCTTTATTTTTTTATAGAATTCTTTAATTCAAATAGTGTACTAGCTCTTTCAGGTTTTGGCTATCTTGCTTATTTTTTATGGAATGACAATTTCTCAAAACTTCAAAATGCAGAAGAAAGTGTTAAAATTAAAAAAGACAGAAAAATTAATTTTTGGTATAATTAAAAAATTTTATAAATCAAAGATTCTTAATAATTTATGAAAAAATTTTTAGGGGTGTTAATAGTTCTTTTATTAATTGCTGGCGTGACAGCTACAGCGATTTTGTTTTTATTCCCTTACGAGCCAACTAATCCACCTGTTGCAAATAATACAGCTTCAACATCACAAGGAATTCAGGAAGTAGTAGATGCAAACAATCAATTTGCTTTTGATTTATATTCTGAATTATCTAATTCAGAGCAAGAAAATATTTTTTACTCGCCTTATAGTATTTCTGCTGCATTAGCAATGACTTATGAAGGTGCAAAAGGACAAACTGCAGAAGAAATGAAATCAGTTTTTCACTTTCCAGAAAATGAAATTTTAGAACCAAACTTTGCAGCAATTTACAATAAAATAAACAGTGATAATAATGAATATGAATCAAGAACAGGAAATGCTCTGTGGGCACAATATGATTATGAATTTCTTGAAGATTATATGAACAGAGTCGAAAAATATTATGGAGGCAAGGCAACAAATTTGGATTTTAAAACAGAAACAGAAAAATCACGAGAAACAATTAATTCTTTTATTGAAGAACAAACTAATAATAAAATTAAAGATTTAATTCCAAAAGGAGTCCTTAATCCTTTAACAAAACTAGTTCTTACGAATGCAATCTATTTCAAGGGAACATGGGAATGGGAATTTGATAAATCAGATACTTCTGAACAGAATTTTTATGTTACTCCAGAATCTCCTATTAAAACAGAAATGATGCACATGAATCCTGAAAAAGCAGAATTCAACTACGCTGATTTAGAAGAATTACAAATTTTAGAATTACCCTACAAAGGAGAGGATATTTCAATGCTGATTTTATTGCCAAAGCAAGGAAAATATTATGATTATGATACAGGAGAGGAAATTACATATGATTATAATTTAGAAGATATTGGATTATCTAATGAAAAATTTAATGAATATAAATCACAAATGCAGGAAACAAAATTAGATTCAATCTCTCTTCCTAAGTTTGAATTTGATACTAAATATTTTATGAAAGATACTTTAAGCAGTTTAGGAATGCCAACCGCATTTTCTGATGGTGCTGATTTTTCAGGAATGACTGGTCAAAGAGATTTATTCATTAGTTTTGTAATCCATCAAGCTTATGTTAAA
>CAZWYG010000091.1:0-2291 GCA_964638105.1 Candidatus Woesearchaeota archaeon | reverse complement strand
TTGAAGGTTCAGAATGCAATTTCAAAAATGATTCCTGTTGTACTTTATTCACCTAAATCTGATATTTCTCATAAATACAAGAAATTAGCAGGAATGCTTATTGGTGAGAATTATAAAAAACCAATTTTTTAATTGGATAAATTATTTATTTAAGTGAAAATGAAAGTAGCAATTAATGGTATGGGAAGAATTGGAAGGTCTGTTTTTAAGATAGCTATTGAGAAAGGTGTTGATGTTGTTGCAATTAATGATTTAACTGACACAGAAACTTTGGCGTATTTATTGAAGCATGATTCTGTTTATGGAAGTTATGATAAAAATGTCGAGGCTGGAAAAGGTTTTTTGAAAGTTGGTAATAAGAAAATACTTGTTTTGTCTGAAAAAGATCCTGCAAAGCTGCCGTGGAAAAAATTAAGAATTGATGCGGTTGTTGAATCAACTGGTTTTTTTAGAGATAAGAAAAGTGCTAGCAAGCATTTGAGAGCTGGTGCAAAAAGGGTTTTGATTTCTGCTCCCTCTCCTGACGCTGATATAACAATTGTCTTGGGTGTTAATGAGAATAATTTAAAGAAAGAGCATAAAATAATTTCAATGGCTTCATGCACAACGAATTGCGCTGCTCCAATTATTAAGGTTTTGAATGATGAGTTTGGAGTTGAGAAAGGTTATTTGACAACTATTCATGCTTATACTTCTGATCAGAGATTGTTGGATGCACCTCATAAGAATCTTAGAAGGTCAAGAGCTGCTGCAATTAATCTTGTTCCAACAACTTCAGGAGCAGCGACGGCAGTAACGCAGGTTATACCTGAACATAAGGGCAAGCTAGATGGAGTAGCTGTTCGAGCACCTGTTCCTTGTGGAAGTCTTACTGATTTTGTAATTGTTTTGAAAAAAGAAACAACTGCAGAGGAAGTGAATAAAGCAGTATTGAAAAGTTCTAGAAAAATAAAAAATATACTTTCTTACAGCGAAGATGAAATTGTTTCTTCAGACATTGTTGGAAATATGCATTCTTCAATATTTGATTCTAAACTCACAAAAGTAAATGGAAATTTAGTTAAGGTTTTTTCTTGGTATGATAATGAGAGAGGTTATAGTTGTCGAATGGTTGATTTGTTGAAGACATTAAAATGAAAGATTCTTCCCACGGTCGATTGAATATGAATAAATTTTTTGCCTTAGAAAAATGACTGAAAAAAACAAAACATTTAATGTAAAAACTTTGCAAGAGTTTAATTTTAGAAACAAGACTGTTTTATTGAGGGTTGATTTGAATTCTGATGTAATAAAAAGAAAAATTATTCCCTCTGAAAAAATTAAAGCTTCGTCTGAGACAATCAAATATTTGAAAAAACAAAAAGCAAAAGTTGTTGTGCTTTCTCATCAGGGAAATCCTGGAAAAAAAGATTTTATTAGTTTGAAGCAGCATGCAAAAGTTTTGAATAAATTTGTGAAAGTAAAATTTGTTAATGATGTTGTTGGAAAGAAAGCAAAAAAAGCAATACATAATTTGAAATTTGGTGATGCTTTACTTCTTGAGAATGTGAGATTTGTTAAGGACGAGTTTGAACCAAATAAAAAAGGAAATGTTCTTTTGAAAAATTTAGTTCCTTTTTTTGATATTTATGTTAATGATGCTTTTTCTGTAAGCCATAGAGAGCATACTTCTGTTGTTGGTTTCCCAAAAAAACTTCCAAGCTGTGCAGGGATTTTGCTTGAGAAAGAATTAAGTGCATTGAAGAAAATTTCAGTGAAGAATTGCTTGTATATTTTGGGTGGTGCAAAGCCTAGTTCAATTATGAAATTGCTTGGAAAAAATAAGGTGATTGCTACTGGGTTGTTTGATTTTTTTTGTTTGATTGTTAAGGACAAGGATTTGGGTTATCAAAATAAAATTTTGAAAGAATTAGCTTTTTTTAGTGAAGGAATTGAGAAAGCAAAATTAAAACTTAAAAGAAAGTTGAAGAATGTTGAGACATCGATTGATTTTGCAGTTGATAAAAATTCAAAAAGAGTTGAATATGATTTGGAGAATTTTCCAATGAATTATCAAATTAAGGACATTGGGAAGAAAACAATTAAGAGAAATATTCAAGAAATAAAAAAAGCAAAAGCAATTTTTATGAAAGGAGATGTGGGCATGGCAATGGAGAAGAATTTTTCAAAGGGAACTGTTGAGATTTTAAGGGCAGTTGCGAATTCAAGGGCTTTTACAATTATTGGTGGAGGAAGTTTGAATGATACAATTAGAAAATATAAAATTCCCAAGAAAAAATTTAATTCTGTTA
>CAZWYG010000090.1:0-2300 GCA_964638105.1 Candidatus Woesearchaeota archaeon | reverse complement strand
TTTGTTAGAAAGACAATTATTAAAAGAATTGATAATGTTATTATTGATATTTTTGTGTAGTTTAGTTTTGATATTTTTGTTGCGAATATTTTTGCAAAGAATTTTGTGATAAAGAATGCGAGAAATCCTGATATAATTATTGTTAGAATTATTAAAAATAAATTTTGAATTGTGAGGTTGTAGAGTATTTCTTTTATTGTTGCTGATGCACCTGTTCGTGTTTTTGAAATTGTGTATAAAGTTAGAAATGAGATTGCCATTACAAGTGTGTTTGTTGCGCCGATTAAAACCAAGAAGCCTTTTTGATTTGTTCGTGCAATTAGATTTCCAATTATTGCTGCTTGACCAGAGCCTAGTCCAGGAAGAAAACTGCAAATTGGTGAAGCGATTATTGAACCAATAAATGCTTTTTTGATTGTTGTTCTTTCTCCTCGAGGATTTGCAATTATTTGTTTTGGAATTTGAATTTTGTTTTTGATACTTAGAATTAACATTGAACTTCCAAATAGGCCGCTAAGAAGGGGAAGCAAGGGTTGGTTCATGTTGTTAAAATTTAGAACACAAAGTCCAAGAATTCCTGAAAGCGAGAAAGCAAGAAGAGCTGATAATTTTTTTCTTTCAATTAGAATTAATGTTATTGAGACAAGAATTAGAATTCCTGGAAGAATGTAGTCTGTTTTTAGAACAGTGTAAATTTTTGAGCTAAATAAAAGAAAGGGGATTATTAGAAAAATTAATGTTATTATTGAGAGCAAACTTCCGTAGGCAGTTAGAAGAACTGCTTGGTAGCCGTGTCCTTTTTTTAGAAGTTCGTGACCAGGTAGAATTGAGAGTTCAGTGTCTGTGTCTGGGCAACCAAGAAAAATTGAAGGAATAAAATCAACAAATGTGTGGGTTATTGCCATTGAAGTTATGAAAACAACAAGAGTTATTGGGTCTATGAATTTTAATAAATAAGATAGGATTGTTAATAGAAAAACTCCAAGGAGATTTATGTGAATTCCTGGAATAAGGCCTGTTAGTGTTCCAAAACCCACACCAATAATTAGTGCGAGTAGAAGTTCGAATATCATATTTATCTAAGAAAATCATCAATTGGATTTGCAAACATTTTTTTGTATACTTTTTCTTGATATTTTTTAGGAAGCTGTTTGTAAGTTTTTTGAATTTTTGTGTAAATTAATTTTGCTTCGCTGTTCATTCCTTTTTGTTTTAGTTCTTCGTATTCTTTTACAAGGCCAATTATTTCTCTTTTGTCAATTCCTATTTTTATTTTAGTTATGTTTTTTTGTATTTTCTTTTTGTATTTTATTGGTAAAAGAGGATAAATTTCTTTTATTTTGTAGTAAGAATATTTTGCAGATTCAACTCGATTTTGAAGAAGAGACTCTTTTGCATCCTTAAGATATTTAGTGCAGCGCGAGACGTTTTCTTCTCTTTGCATTTTTTGCCAATTTCTTTTATCTACTGCAAATTTTCCAATATAAATTAAACAAAGCAAAAGCATAATTGCAATGCTATAAGTCAGGGAACTTTTTACATCAACATTTGCTATTGAAAAACCAGTTATTGCATCAAGGTTTGATTGAGAGAATTCTTTTATCATTATTGTTTCTGATTTCTTTACATCATCTACATCTATTAATTTTTCAACCGAGTAAATAATTGTGTTGTCTTCAATGTCATCCTGGTCTATTTCAAATATATTGTTTGTTAATTCTTTTGCAGAAGTTATGAAATTTATTTCATCAAATTCATAAGGAATATATTCATATAATTTATTGGATTCTTCTTTTGTTTTGATTTCTTTTTTAATTAGTGTTATTTCTTTTGTTTTGTCTTCATATTCTATTTCTAATTTTTTAATTTTTGTGGATGTTGTGAATTTATTTTGCAGTTCAAGTTCATTTTCTACTAATCTATTAAATTCTTTTTTGCTTAGAGAAGAAATTGAATTGTTTATAATTTCTGCAATCACGTTTTTTATTTCAGGCGAGACACTATTTTTTACATATTCTTCTGAATTTAATAATTCTATTCCAATAGGTGTATTGCTTTTTATTTCATCTAGCTCGTCGAGTTTTTCTTGCTCTCTTTGTTCTCTTTTATCTACTGCTGTTGTTTTGTAGCCTTCTTGAAAATAAATTTTTATTGCTTGCAGTCTTTTTTGATATAATTTTAAGTCTGAATATATTTTCAAATCTTCAAGGGCTTTTTTTGTTTCAATGTTTCCTGATTCAAGGTTTGTTAGGAAATCATCTAAATTTGATTTTATTTCTTGTATTTCAGAATCATGATTG
>CAZWYG010000089.1:896-2302 GCA_964638105.1 Candidatus Woesearchaeota archaeon | reverse complement strand
AATCAAAACAAAAATTAAAATAACAATTCCAACATACATCACAAACTCATAATTTTTTCTAGAAAGATAATAAATTCCTGCAATCAAAAGATAAATCGCATTAATAATTAACAACGGAATCTGACTCTTTTTTATATACATTATTTCAACCTCCTAATTACTAATGAAATTATCTGGACAAGAATAGAAGTAAACAAACCAAAAGCCGCAATACTCATTTGAAAAAAATCAAAACAACTAGTATTAATAAGATTAATTGTTATAAAAACAAAAATAGTATAATTAATTATATTCGATAAAAAAGTTAAAACTTCTGTGTCAATCATTTTAAAGAAATTACTATCCCATAAATTAAAATTCCAAGTGCAATAATTCCAATTAAAATTCCAAGATAATATAAAACCTCTTTCAAACTCATAAATAATAAAATAAAATTTCTATTTAAACTTTACTAAAGCTTGCTCCAACAATACCTCCAGAAAAACCAAGAAATAAATCAAAAAGAGTATCAGCTAAATTTCCTCCAGCAAAAAAATTAATCTGCAAAATATGACCTGCAAAATATTCCCATAATTCCCAAAAAATAGCAACCAAACAAACAAAAGAAGTTATAATAAAAATCAACAAAAAACTATTTTTTATTTTAATAAAATCCATTTTTTCAAATTCACGCAAAAACAAAACAGCAACATATGCAATTGAGATGCCTCCTAAAAAATGAAGAGGAATGTCTAGTGAAGAGAAACGCGTATAGATTCCACTCAAATAAAAAAAAACTGCAAAACAAAAAATTATAATTGGAAAAATAAAGAAACTGAGATACCTTAATAATTTACTTTTCATAAAGAAAACAATAAAACTATCTTTTAAAGATTGTTATTCTCTACTAAAAATTCTCTTAAACCAATTAAGAACTCTTTGAATAAAACCACTATCAATACATTCTCCAGAAACACAAACATTACTATCACACTCAAAATTATTTTCACAGCTTTCAGATTCTGTTTTCTGTATTACAAATTCTAAATCATCTGAACAATAATTTCCATCTTTTCTATGGCCTAGAGGGTAACACTTGTCTTCGATTAAACAACCCTCGCAAGAATTTTCATTTTCCTCTTCGCATTTTTCCCCATTCCAACATTTATCTACTCCACAATCACACCCCTCTGTTTCTACTTCTTTGCATCCTAAACTTGAATCGCATGAATCAACACAACTATCACTAAATAATTTCCATTCTCCACCCATTTTTTCACAATATACTTTATCATCTTCACCAGATTCATTTTTAATCCATTCTTCACAATTATAATCTTTCAAATAATTAGAATCTAAATCTTTAGTGCTTACAAGACCACAAACATTTCTTGTAGCATCATTAGCCTCCTGAGAGTGAAGTTGAA
>CAZWYG010000089.1:0-886 GCA_964638105.1 Candidatus Woesearchaeota archaeon | reverse complement strand
GAGATTCCATGATCTCCATAAAAAATAAAGATATCCCTATCATAAGCAAAAACAGTGACTGTTTCTTCCATCATCTCTTTAGTAACTTCACTATTTTTAACAAGAATAGAATTCACATTTTTTTCAGTAAGCCAAAAATTTAAATTTCCTAAAATAATCAAATCTAAATTAGTTGGAGCATTATCATCATAAACAAGATAAAAAGGATTAGCAAAAATACTCTTATTATCCTCTCCTTTTATACAAGCACCATCTTTACAACCATTTGAACAATTGTAAATAAACTTCTCAACATAATTAGTTTCTTTATTACAAAAATACTCTACAAGATTATCTTTTTCTTCTCCAGATATCCCACAATAATCTTTAAAGTTATCCCAAACACCTGGAGCTTCTAATCCAAAAGTATTTCCTTTAGTATAGTAAGCCAATCCATCAGAATCAATACATTTCTCTTCAGGACAAGGATCAAAACTACAACCATTCTTTGGATCTGGACTAACTATTGTTCCATCAGAGCAAATAACATCCTCTTGGGTACAAATAATAGTTACAGGTTTATCTAAATAACTAACAAATCTTGAACCAATCTCAGTATTAATTTCAGCAGATTCATATGATAAATAGCTCTGAGCATTTACTAAATCTGCAGTTGAATACCCAATAACAAGTAAAATAGTTTTACCTTCTTTAAATGGACTTTCTACAGCTTCAATTAAATAATATCCAGAAGTAATATTTATTCTTTCAATAACATCTTCACAATTTTCTTCTCCAAAAGATTTGTATATAAGAGAATTACTACAAGTTCCATTAGCACCTTTTAGTGTTCCAAGAACTATCAAATTTTTATCTGAAACAGAATCAAATTCAGAATCTTTTACCA
>CAZWYG010000088.1:0-2308 GCA_964638105.1 Candidatus Woesearchaeota archaeon | reverse complement strand
ATAAAAAATATGGAAAATTCAGGAATAATTGAAAATTACACAATCTCAATTGATTATTGGAAACTTGGATTTGAATTTTATAATTTGCAGATAAAATTTCTTGATTACGATTTTTCAAAGATAAGGAAATTCTTGAAAGAAAACAAAAAGGTAAAATATTTTTACAGACATATAGGAAATCCGAGCTGGGATGTTGACATAGGGCTTTTAGTAAATAATTCTTCTGAATTAAGAATATTCCTCACTGAATTTAGAAAATTTTTTGGAGAGAAAATTGAAATACATGATTTGTATTTAATTCCTGAAGAAACAAAAGAGAACATTCTGCCTGATATAATATTTGAAAAAATGTGGTGAATACTTATAACAATAATCTTTTAAAGCAAAATTAAAATTTTTCATTAAAATCTTTCTTGCAGAAAACTTTTAAACTACTTTTTAGATAATAATTTATGAATTTAATAAGTATATTCAAATTTATTCCAGAGGTTACAAAACCTGTTGAGAAGAAAGTAGGTTTCAATGTCAAACTTAAATGGACATTAATTATTCTTGGTGCGTTTTTTGTTTTGTCGAATATTCCACTTTTTGGTTTGAGTCAGAATGCTCTTGGAAGATTTGAATATTTGGCAATTGTTCTTGGAACGAATTTTGGAAGCATAATCTCCTTGGGTATTGGTCCAATTGTGATGGCTTCGATTATTTTGCAGTTGCTTACTGGTGCGGGAATTTTAAGTATTGACACTTCTACTACCGAGGGTAAAAAGTTTTTTCAGGGAATTCAAAAACTTCTTGTTTTCTTTTTCATAGTCTTTGAAGCATCTGTTTATGTTTTAATGAAAGGGTTGGAAGCTGCACCAGGGTTCACTGGTCTTTTGATTTTTCAATTGATTCTTGGAGGACTTGCTATTTTTTATATGGATGAAGTGACAAGCAAATGGGGTTTTGGTTCTGGAGTTAGTTTGTTCATTGGTGCAGGAGTTTCATGGAGGCTCTTTACTTCAGCTTTCCAGTTCATAAACCAGCAAGGAAAAAATTGTCTTCTTGATTTCACAAATACTGCTTGCTCTGGCAAAGTTCTTGTTTTGGTTCAATCTTTAATTAATCAATATCCTATTGAACTTTTTTCAGCTGCAGCGACAATACTTGCAACAGTTATTATTTTCTTAATAGTTGTATGGGCACAATCCTTGAAGGTTGAGATTCCGCTATCATTTGGAAGAATTCGTGGTTATTCTGTGAAATGGCCTTTATCATTTTTTTATGCATCTGTTATTCCTGTTATTTTAGTTGCAGCACTTATTGCGAATTTGCAATTGTTTGGAGGAATGCTTGAAAATGCTGCAGCACCTTGTTATATTGATGAAGGAGTTTGCGAGGGCGCGGCAAAAATTGCTTCTCACTTTAGTTGGCTAGGACATTTTAGCAATGGGCAGGCTGTTTCTGGATTATCATACTGGCTTGGTTCAACAAATATTTTAGAATTATTTATTAGAGGGGGATTTTTATGGAAGTATTTGTTGCAAGGCCTAACACACACTCTGTTTTTTAT
Organism: Candidatus Woesearchaeota archaeon; assembly: GCA_964638105.1. Classification (GTDB taxonomy): domain Archaea; phylum Nanobdellota; class Nanobdellia; order Pacearchaeales; family GW2011-AR1; genus ARS1301. Next base: position 756 of record CAZWYG010000088.1, on the reverse strand, counting down.
GCTCTTTTCAATGATATTTGCTGTATTCTGGGTTAAGACATCTGGAATGGATTCAAAAGCTCAGGCACAAAAAATTGCAGCATCAGGTTTACAGGTTGCGGGTTTTAGACAAGATAATAGAATATTAGAAAGTATTTTAGACAGATATATTATGCCTTTGACAGTTATGGGTGGGCTTGCAATCGGGTTCTTAGCTTCAGTTACAAATCTCATGGGCGCACTTGTTTCAGGAACTGCAATTCTTTTAGTAATTATGATTATGTTCCAGTTCTATCAGAATATTGCACAGCAGCACGCAACAGATATGAATCCCGCAATGAGAAAGTTTATGGGTGGTTAAATGGAAAATAAAGAGCACCGATGGAAAAAGTCTTTTCATAAAGAAATTTATGAGAGAATTAAAAGTTATAGAGAAAGGTTAGGGACTGATTGGAGAGATGATTTCTTTAATAATTTCAGAATGTTAATGCCAAGTAGAGGAGAATTTTGTTGGAGATTTGATAAGAAATATTTAGATAAGCATTACCTTTCATTTGATTGGAGTCAAGCCAACAAAAAACTTGGTTATAGGAGATATAGTTCTCTGCTTGGAGGCTAAACAACAAGAGAGTTTAGAGAAGAAATTAAAAAAGCAATTAGAGATTCAAAAATATCTGATGAGCAGTTAACAGATGCTGTTGAACAAAACAAAAATTTGAGATATTCTTTCAAAATTTTCTTTCCGATATATTTTAGACTGAGAAAAAGAGGATATTG
>CAZWYG010000087.1:0-2312 GCA_964638105.1 Candidatus Woesearchaeota archaeon | reverse complement strand
AAAATACACGGCCCAAAAGGAGTCGGTGCTTTGTTCATCAAAAAAGGAATAGAAATAAATCCTTTAATGCACGGCGGAGGACACGAAAGAAAAATGCGAAGCGGAACAGAAAACATTTCAGGAATAGTTGGTTTTGCAAAAGCAGTTGATGTTGCAAATAAAAAGGACAGAGAAAGAATGATAATATTACGGGACAAGTTAATTAATGGAATTCTAAAAATTGAAAATACTAAACTAAATGGTCCAAAAGAAAAAAGATTATGTAATAACATTAATGTTTCATTCAACAACATCGAAGGTGAAGCAGTCGGAGGTTATCTCGAGCAAAAAGGAATTCTAACTTCAACAGGAAGTGCGTGCGCATCAAACACACTTGCACAAAGCCACGTTCTAAAAGCAATTGGCCTCACACCAGTTCAAATCAACTCTTCAATTCGTATTTCAATTAGTAAATTTACAACAGAGGAAGAAGTAGAATATTTTCTAAAAGTCCTTCCTGAAGTTGTGAAAAAACTAAGAAGGTTTAGTGCAATATGAATAAAAAAGAAATTATTAGAAAAGGTTATTCTGATATAGCTGAAGGAAAATGCGGTTGTTGTAGTTGTGGTGCAAATAAAATTTCAAAGGAAATTGGATACTCAATCGAGGAAATTCAAAACGTTCCCGAGGCAAATCTTGGTTTGGGATGCGGAAATCCCCTCGCTCTCGCGCAAATAAAAAAAGGAGACATTGTCCTTGACTTAGGAAGCGGAGCAGGTTTTGATGCTTTTCTTTGTGCAAGAAAAGTAGGAGAAACAGGAAAAGTAATCGGCGTAGACATGACAAAAAAAATGATAGAAAAAGCAAAATCCCTTGCTGAAAAATATAATTACAAAAATGTAGAATTCAAATTAGGAGACATTGAAGACCTTCCTTTAGAAAACGAATCAGTAGACAAAATTATTAGTAATTGCGTCATCAACCTCGCACCAGACAAAGACAAAGTCTTCTCAGAAGCCAACAGAGTCTTAAAAAAACAAGGAGAATTATTCGTCTCTGACATTGTCTTATTAGAAGAACTCTCAGAAGAACAAAAAAAAGACGAAAAACTTTTAACAGGTTGCGTTGCAGGTGCATTGCAAAAAGAAGAGTACTTGAATAAAATAAAAAACGCAGGTTTCAAAATAGAAATCCTTGGAGAAGACAAAGAAATTTCAAAGACCCAATATAGAGGCATTAACCTAGAAAGCATTAAAGTTAAAGGAATAAAATAATATTAATTAAATAAACAAGGAGGCAAAATGACAGAAAAAGAAAAATGCGAAAAGTGTGAATGTAATCCATGTGAATGCGAACCAAAGTGTGACTGTTGTGGTTGTTAATATGGAAAAAATAACAAAAGACACAAGAATTTCAGAAGTTGTGCAATCAAAACCAGAAGCTATTGAACTTTTATTCAAAGCAGGAATGGGTTGTATTGGTTGCCCAATGGCACAAATGGAAACAATTGAACAAGGTTGCAAAGCACATGACATGTCTGATAAAGAAATTCAAGAATTAGTTGAAAAAATTAATGAATCTAAATGATTTTTTAAAAAATTAAAAATGACAAATGAGTTAATAAAAAGATGGAAGGAAAATGAAAAAGCAGTTTTCAAAGGGTGGGATTTTTCATATTTGAAATTTCGGATGCTTGAAGAAAAACCTCCATGGAATTATAAAAAAAAGGCGAAATCGCTTGTGAAAAAATCGCATTCTGTTTTGGATATGGAAACTGGAGGAGGGGAAATCTTCGCTAAGTTTGCACCTTTTCCAAAAAATACAAGAGCATATGAAGGTTATGCCCCTAATATTCTTGTTGCTAAAAAAAAACTAGAACCTCTTGGAGTTAAAGTAATAAAATGTACTAATCTAAAAAGATTACCATTCCATGACGAAGAATTTGATTTGGTTCTAAACAGGCACGGAGCAATTAATGCAAAAGAGATATTTAGAATCTTAAAACCAAAAGGAATATTTTTCACACAACAGGTTACAGGTTCAGATGACTTAATTGATTTAGTAAAAGAATTTAATGTCAAAAGAAAGTTCAATGATATAAATTTAGAGGAATATAAAAAAGAGATTTCAGATGCAGGATTCAAAATAAAGGAGAGTAAAAAATGGAAAGGGAAAGTTACATTCAAGGATGTCGGAGCGATTGTTTATTATCTCAAAGCAATCCCTTGGATTGTAGAAGGATTTAGTGTTGACAAATATATTCCTACTTTGATGAATCTACAAAGAAGATTAGAAAAAGGGAAAGAATTAAAATTTGATATTGCAAGATTTTT
>CAZWYG010000086.1:0-2328 GCA_964638105.1 Candidatus Woesearchaeota archaeon | reverse complement strand
TGATAAATTGCATCAAATCCTCCAGACAATCCTTCTCCCTTGGGCATAATGTAAAACGGCTTTCCAGAAATTGGCCAGTCATGAACAAAAACAATTGTATCTGGATAAAGCTCCCCAAGTTTCTTTTCAGATTCACCTGACAAATCATCCTCTCCAACATGAACCTCCTCTTTTTTCATAACTTTAGAAACTTCTTCAAAAGTCAAATACTTAACTTTAGGAACTTTTAACTTCACATCAAGAATTTCAAGTTCTTTTTTATTTTCTTCAATAACTTTCTTAATAATAAATCGAACGCATCGCGCAAGAACATCCATTACAACAAATTCATCCGCAAAAGCCTGCTCATAATCAAGTTGTCGTGCCTCATTCAAATGCCTAACAGTGTTGTGCTTCTCTGCTCTCCAAACAGTAAAAATCGCAAAAACTTTTTCCATTGAACACGCAAGCATTTGTTTATACAACTGGCAACTCTGCGACAAAAATGCCTTTTTCTCAAAATACTTTGCTTCAAAAAGTTCAGTTCCACCTTCAGACGAAGAACTAATTATCGAGGGAAACAAGCACTCAGTTGCATTCTCTTTAATCATGAATTCTCTATAACCCTGAATTATTGTAGACTGAATTTTAAAAATCGCCTGAGTTCGCTCTCGATGCAAATCCAAAAACCTATAATCCAATCTCTTTGGCAACTCTGTCTTTGAAAACTCAGAAACATCAATTGGCAAATCATCTGCACTAGCAAGAACTTCAATTTTCTCAGGAATAATCTCCTTTCCTCCAGGAGCCTGCTTTGATTCCACCACAGAACCTTTCACATAAATCACTGATTCTCTTGTAACATTATCCATCACATCAAAAACTTCCTCGCTAATTTTCCCTTTAACTCCTGTAATCTGAATTATTCCAGAAACATCTCTTAACAAAATAAAACGAATCTTTCCCAAAGCTCGAGTATTAGAAACCCATCCAGCAACTTCAACATTTTTCTTGTCTTTCTCAAGAACTTCTTCAACTAATATTCTTTTCTTGTTTAATTCTGTTAAATCCATAAAATAGCAAAAGAATTTTATTTATTAAGTTTTCTTATTTTTTCTTTTCTTCTTTTTTGAAACAGCTTTCTTAATAGCATCCTGGACTTCTTCTCTAACATACTCCTCTTTTCTAACACCTTGTTTTATCTGGCTTACTTTTGCTCCAACATGTTTCTTGAACATTGAAGAACTTATCATTGACAAAATATAAAATGCAGTTGCAACTCCAAAGAATGCAAAAAACATTGTGAAAATTTTCCCTTCATTTGTAACAGGAGAAAAATCCCCATAACCTATTGTTGTGACAGTAATAATTACAAAATAAAGTGAATCAAGAAGACTCCACCCCTCTACAGAATTATATGCAAAAGTTCCTCCCACTATTGCTGCAAAAAAAACACCAATTATAAAAACCAAATGCCACCTAATTTTCATAACTTAGAAATTAAAAGTTGTTTATTAATTTAACTCTTAATCAACTTACCAATAATCTGCATTGCAGTTTTGCCGTCAATTTTGCCTTTGAACTCCTTCATAACTAAACCCATATATGCTTTTGCAGAAAGTCCTGGTTTCTCCTTAATAAGATTAAAAATCTTTTCTTCAACAACTCTTCTATCCACTTTTTTTATCTTAATTGCTTTTTGAACATTTGATGTCTCAACAATTCTTTCAAGAACTTCCTTTATCTGACTCTCTGTTATTTTCTCTTCTTTCAATTTCTCTAAAACAAAAATCAATGCATCAGTATTTAATTTTTCTTCAACTTTCTCAATTTCAATTTTTTTGTGCGAAGCAATTTCCTTTGGATAAACTAAAAGCATCTTTCCAACAAGTTGAGCATTATCACTTGCAGTCATCAATTCCTTGAAATCCTCTAACTTATTCTCTTTCATTAACAATTTAATCATTTCCTCATTCAAACCCCTCTTTCTCAAATCCTCTTCTATTTCACTTTTTAATTTTGGAAGATTTCTTTTTGTTTCATTAATAAAATCCCTCGAGATTTTTAATATTGGCAAATCTGTTTCAGGATACATTCTAGATGAACCAGGCAGAGGACGCATAAATTTTGTTGTCCCGTCTTTGAGAGCATTACGAACCTCCATCTCTGTTGGTTTGTTCTCATCTGATAATTTCTTTTGTCTCTCAATTTCATTTTTTATAACTTTTGTAAAAATATTCATATCCTGCATTCCTTTAATCTCAACTCTATTCTCATCCCTAATAGAAACATTAACATCCTGACGTATTGTTCCAATTCCTCTACGAACATCACAACTTCGCAAAACTT
>CAZWYG010000085.1:0-2479 GCA_964638105.1 Candidatus Woesearchaeota archaeon | reverse complement strand
GGTCTTGATGAATTCTCTAAGAATTCGACAGGATGATATTAAGAAAACTAAATCTTTTGAGAAATTATATAAAACTGGCGAAGACAATTTGTGGAGAAAGAAAGGATATTGTCATTTTTTTACTTCTGAAGAGTTTGAGGATTTATTTAAAAAGTTTAATGTAGATATAATTGATAAGATTGGGTTAGAAGGAATTGCTACGCCTTCAAGACATATAACAAAAGAGCTTTTCAAAGAAGAACCTTTGATAAAAAAGAACTGGTTAAAAATGCATTATGAAACGTGCAAGAATCCGACGGTTGTTGATTTGAGCGCCCATATAATGTTTATTGTAAAGAAAAAATAAAATGACAACAAAACTAGAAGAAAAATTAAAAGAGAAACTTCGTGTAGAGAGAAGTAAGACAAAAGCGTCTGCTAAGAAATTTAACAACGAGGTGAAAAAAGCAATTAGTACTGCGATTGTTGCTGCGTTTGGTTTTATTATTGCTCTTGCGTGGCGTGATGTGATTACAGAATACATTGACAAGTTGACTGCAATTAGTCCAATTCAAGGAAAATTAGTTAGTGCTTTGATAATTACTATTATTGGTGTTATTGGAATTATTATTGTTACTAAAATTTTGAAAGTTAAAGAATAAGTTTAAAATAATTGAAGAGTTTATTTTTTATGAAATTTAGAGAGTTTATAACAAAAAAAGGAACTAAGATTCTTGCTGGAAAAAATGCAGAAAATAATGAAGAACTAGTGGGGCAAGTTGGTTCAGAGGAATTAGTTTTTCACACTGCGAAACCTGGAAGCCCGTTTGTTAATATTAAAGGCAGGCCAAAGTTTGGAGATAGAAAAATTGCAAGTATAATTTGTGCTAAGTATTCACAGGATTATCGAGACAATAAAGATGATGTATTGATTCATGTGTTTCGTGGAAAAGATATTTACAAAGATAAAAAAATGAAAACTGGAACTTTTGGAATTAAGAAATTTAAAGTTTTAAAAATAAAGAAAAGAGATATAGAAACATGGGAAAAGTAAATCTAACAATTTTGGGATCTGGAACTTTTGTTCCATTTAAGAATAGAACTTGTCCAAGTCATTTAATTGATGATGGGAAAAACAAAATAATTTTTGATTTTGGAAGAGGGGCAATTAGTAACCTTACCGAATTAGGAATAGAATTGTATGAAATAGAGAATATTTTTATTTCGCATACTCATGCAGACCACTTTTCAGATTTAATTCCTTTTTTCCAATTTATTATAAATGCTCCTGAAAAGAAAAAACTTAAACCAAAATATAATGTGTATGGTCCAAGTGGAACTAAAAAAGTGTTGGGAAAAATTCTGGAGGCACTTTATCCAAATGGGAAAAAGAATTTAGATAGATTAAATATAATTGATTTGAAAAAAGAAGAGCAAATAAATATAGGAAATTTTAAGATAAAAGGATTTGAAGTTAAACATAGTAAAACACATCTGTGTTTTGGATATAAAATTATAATAGGAAATAAAAAAATTTGTTATTCTGGAGATAGTTCTTATTGTAAAAATCTGGTTAAGAATTGTAAAGATACAGACTTAGGTCTTATTGAAGCAACATATTTCAAGGAAGCGAATATTACTTCGCATCTGAATGGAGAAGATGTTGGGAAATTAGCTAAAGAATGCAAAATTAAAAAGCTCGTAGCTGTTCATGTTGCAAGTGATTATCTTGCAAGAGTAAAAAAGGATATAAAGAAAAATTATAAAGGGAAAATATTAATTGCTAAAGATTTAATGAGGATTAAAATATAATGGGAAAAGTAAAATTATACCAAATTGGAAAGCAAGGTTTAACAGAAGGTTTTATTGAAAATTTGAAAAAGGATTTTAAGAAAAGTAAATTTGCAAGGATTTCTGTTTTGAGGTCTGCGAGGGAAAATGGAAAAGAAGATGTTAAAAAAATTGCAGAAGATATTTTGAAGAGCTTGGGAGATAATTACAAATTTAGAATAATTGGTTTTGTTATTGTTTTGCGAAAATTTTCTAACCCAAAGTCTTTTAAATAAACATTTTCTAAAATTATTAGTTAATCGCACTGCGATTCTATTGCCGGAAGGTAAGCTAAGATGAATAGTATACAAAAATTATCAGCACATGAATTTAATCTGAATTTAGCTGAAGCACTGAAGAGTGTTCCTGAATTTGAAAAACCTGAATGGGTTGATTTTGTGAAGTCTGGTTCTGCAAAAGAGCGGCCAATTGAAGACGAGGATTTTTGGTTCAAGCGTGCTGCGAGTATTTTAAGACAAATTTACAAGAAAGGTTCTATTGGAACAAATAGATTAAGAACAAAATATGGTTCAAAGAAAAATCGTGGAATGCGTCCTGAGAAATTTAAGAGGGCTGGTGGAAAAATTATTCGTGTAATTTTGCAGCAATGTGATGCAGCAGGTTTTACTGAAATTCAAAAACCAATGAAGGGTGTGCGAAGCAAAAAACC
>CAZWYG010000084.1:0-2500 GCA_964638105.1 Candidatus Woesearchaeota archaeon | reverse complement strand
TTTAGAAGTGTTATGTTAGAATTAGGAAAATATTCAATAAATATTCCTGACGGAACAATTGTTTCTCTTATTTTGGGAAAACAAAAAATGCGAGGAACAGATTTCACTAGTTTTGTTTTAAGTAATAAAGAATTTAAAAAAAATAAATCCCTTTTTCTTGGAGGAGATAGTGCGAATGAAGAAGGTTTGAAAATAATAAAAAATAAATTTAATCTTGAAAAAAGAAATGTTTTTGCATATAACCCTCCTTACATTAAAGGAAATCAATTTGAAGAAAAAGAGATTAAGAAGATTGTTAATCTAATTAATAAAAAAAATATAGATTATATTTGGATTGGGCTTGGATGCCCTAAACAGAATTTATTAGCTAAAGAAATTTTTGAAAAAAGTAATGCTAAATTTATTTTTAATGTGGGTGCTGCATTAGATTTCTTGGTTGGGAAAAAAGAAATGGCTCCAAAAATTTGGCAATCAATTGGTTTTGAATGGTTCTATCGAGGGATGACTGATTTTAAATATTCTAAAAAAAAGATTTGGAGAAGTTTTTTAGGAAGTTTTTATGCCTTATTTTTGATTGAGAAAGTTAACAAAAATTAGAAAAGTAGTCTATATTAAAAAATATCAAAAATATTTTAAGGAAAGGTTTTTTTCCAAGCGGCATTAATACCTTTTTTAATATAAAAATTCAAGTTAGGGTCTATTTCTGTAAATAACTTATATTTTGAATTCCCCTCTTTTGGTTTCAATCGTTTAATGATTTGTTCAAAAGGTGGTGTCCTGACAAGATAAAGTGCTACAGGAGTATGGTAGATATCTTTTTGAGAAGTATTGGAAGGAATTCTATCTACGAAATGGAATTTATTATCTTTCTCAGACCTGATATGAAAACCATCTTCTAAAAAAAGGAGATCTTCTTCACTTATTTCTGATTCAAGGCCAATTTCGAACTCAATCTTTCTTTGTAAGGCATTTACAATGCTTTCACCTTTTCTCACTCTTCCACCAACAAACCAGAATTCTTCTGAAGAGGCAAAATTATTCTTATCCCTATAGACTAATATTGCAGAGGGGGCTCCATCTCTTGGAATTAATACTGCATCAACACAAAATATTGGAGAATTTTCTTTAAGTGATTCTAATACCGCTTCTGATACAAAACCCTTTTTATCCATTTTAAATAAAAGGAATAGTCATATTATTTATTCCTATAGCTTTTTCATAAAAAAGATTATGTGGTTGATAAGTACACCTTGGGCAAGTCCCCACTTTTATCTTTTTTGCCCTATCCCAGTGGTCTTTACTTCCCCAAAATTTTTTTATTTCTTCAACATCTTTTATATTTTCAATTGTTAATTGAGGGTCTCCTCTTCTATCACAACATAAACCAAGGTCGAATAAGGCATTTTTATCTGTTGGAGGTTCAAAAACAGATGTCATAAAAACAGCACGGCATTTATCAAATCTGTGGGTTCTTTTCAAATCCCCATCAAATTTATGAGTTATTCCAAAAACATTAAAATTTTCATCTTCTAGTTTGCTTGCTTCATTAAATTGTCTTCTAAATTCTTCTATATCACCATATGAAAATGATCTAAAAGATTCTTTATCTTTTTCTAATTTTATTTTATCCCATGGAACACCATAAGGTCTTAAATGGAAATTTTTGCAACCAATTTCTTTTGCTAATTTTGCAGCAGAATAAATATCAGAAATATTTTCAGGGTGCATTAAAAATTTATAACTTACTCCAGGTCCTTTTCCTGGTTCTCCTAATTCTGTCCCTTCTTGAATAGAAGTTAATTTTTGAATATTATCTATAACTTTTGTAAACAAATTTTTCCCTTTTAATTTTTTATAGACCTCGGGTGTTCCTGCATCAACACTAACACCTACCCAAGTGCAATCTGTTAATGCTTCAAGATTTTTATCTATAAATGTTCCATTTGTGACAATTCCCGGTTCAACATTATTTTGTTTTAATCTTTTTATTAAATTTCCAGTATATTTATTCATTAATGGTTCTCCTCCTCCAGCAATGCAAACCGCTTCCACATTTTCCCATTTAGAATTATCACTCCAATAAGGAAGAAAATCAGCTATCTTATCAAGTGCTTGTGGAGATAAAGATTTGGGATTTTTATTTTGAATATAATCTGCATTACACCAAATACATTTAAGATTACATATATTTGTTGGGTCTATTGTTACTAATGCTGGGGCTGGCAAGACATTTCCTTCTTGAATTTCTTTCCAACGATAATACTGAGCCCATAATTTAGCACTATTAAACGGATTAAACTCGTCTGTCCATTCTTCTATATGAGATTCCATAGGATTGAAAAATATAGGGATTTTTAAAGTTTTATTTACTTTAGCTAAAGATTCAACTTTTTCTATTGCATTTAAATATGCTGCCTTGTATTTCATTTTAATAATATTTTTAAATTTTTATTTAAAATATAAATTTTCCATAAGTCTTATTTGGTCATGTATTAAGGAA
>CAZWYG010000083.1:0-2500 GCA_964638105.1 Candidatus Woesearchaeota archaeon | reverse complement strand
AAAATGAATAACCCCGCCCTAAAGGGCGAGGTATCGGAGTTAAAAAAATGTTAAAACTAACAAACCCAAGGTTGAGAAGATTTAATGTAGTGGTCAACAGCTTCAATGGTTGTATTGCCGACACTTCTAAAGAATTTTCCAGGGCTCCAGAAGTGACCTTTTCTGAAGTGTTTTCTAAGCCAAGGATGTTTTTGCATCAACATCCTCGAGGAATAACCTTTAAACAATTGCAAAGCCATACTCACAGATATAGTTGGAGGCATCTCGACAAAAAGGTGGATGTGGTCGGTTCCGATATAGAGTTCATAAATTTTGAACCCTTTTCTGTAAGCAACTTGCCTCAAGAAAAACTCACAATCTATCCTGAGTCCGTAAAACTTGAAAGGGTCTTTGGCATATTTAATTTTCCACACAAAGTGGAACGCGTTTTGTCCAAAGCTGTGTTTTCTAGATTTCAAATCCATCTTTTATCTCCTAAGTCAGCGACGAGAAAGAGAGCTCATGCTAACTTGAATGTTTATTTCGAGGAGCCTAGTATCCAGGCTCTTCTTAATAGTCAAACAAAAGAATTAAATTTTGAGGACGGCGATTCCTCACCAAGCTTGAAAGCTAGGGTATCCTCGCCGTGGATGTAATGAAGAAAAAAATCTCAATTGAAGAATTAGCAAATTTCTGCAAAAGTAAGGGATTTGTCTTTAGAAGTTCTGACATATACGGAGGATTTGCAGGATTCTGGGATTTTGGACCTCTCGGAGTTGAACTATTCAATAACATAAGACAAGACTGGTGGAATCATTTTGTTCAACAAAAAGAAAACATGGTTGGAATCGAAGCAAGCATAATATCACATCCAGAAACATGGAGAGCATCAGGGCATGTTGATAGTTTTAAAGACATTGCAGTAAAATGTAAAAAATGTAAAAAATCTACAAAACTCGACCCTCAAGAATTTGGAAAAGTGAATTGCGAATGTGGAGGAGATTTTGAAAAACAAGGAGAATTCAATCTTTTATTCAAAACTAATGTAGGAGCATTGAGTTCTGAAGATGCATATCTACGAGGAGAAACAGCTCAAGGAATGTTCTTGAATTTTAAATTACTATCGCAAACAACAAGAATGCAACTGCCTTTTGGTGTTGCTCAAATTGGAAGATGTTTTAGAAATGAAATTGCTCCAAGAGATTTCTTGTTTCGAAGTCGCGAATTCCATATTGGAGAATTTGAATTTTTTCTGCGTCCTGATGATGTGAAATGTGAATTGCTCTCAAAAGAACATCTTGATTTAGAATTTGAATTTCTAGACGAAGAAACACAAAACAAAGGAAAAGAAAACCTGAAAAAAATTTTAATGAAAAATTTATTAGAAAAAAAGAAACTCGAAGAATGGCATGCTTACTGGCTTGCTGAACAAATTAAATGGTTTCGCTCACTTGGATTGGATGAAATTAAAATTCGTGAACACACAAAAGAAGAATTATCACATTACTCCTCAGCAACATTTGATATTGATTATGAATATCCATTTGGTTCAAAAGAAGTTGCAGGAAACGCAAACCGCGGACAATATGATTTAACGCAACACGAAAAATTAAGCAAAAAATCAATGGAAATATTCGACGAGAAATCAGGGAAAAACATTACTCCAAAAGTCATTGAACCAACATTTGGAATGGAACGTGTATTTTTAGCATTACTAACAAAAGGTTATACTCAAAATAATAAAAAAGAAATCGTATTAAAAATTCCTCCAAGACTAGCACCAATAAAAGCAGCAATTTTTCCAATTGTAAAAAAACCAGAATTTGAAAAAATATCAAAAAAAGTTTATGACTTGCTTAAAGACGAATGGAATGTTGTGCAAGATAAATCAGGAAGTATTGGTCGTCGTTATGCAAGAAACGATGAAATTGGAACACCTTATTGCATAACTATTGACAGAGATTCTTTAGAAAAAAAAGATGTAACAATTAGAAACAGAGACACAACAAAACAAATTAGAGTTGAAATTAAAAATTTAAAAGAAACAATTAGAAAATTAATCAAAGAAGAAATTGAATTTGAAAAAACAGGAGTTTTAGTTCAATGACAAAAGATTGCATTTTTTGCAAAATTGCAAATGGAGAAATTCCAAGTGAAAAAATTTATGAAAATGATAATTTCTTTTCTATTTATGATATTCATCCTGCACTAGAAGGTCATACTCAAGTTATTTCAAAAAAGCATTTTCCAACAATGATTGATTTACCAAACACTCTTGGAACAGAACTTCTTGATTGCATAAAAAACACAACAATAGAATTAACAAAAAAATATAATGCAGAAGGATTCAATGTAGTTTCAAATCTGAATAAATCAGCAGGACAAATCGTTCCTCATTTTCATATTCACATAGTTCCAAGAAAAGAATCAGATAATGGAGAACTTAAATTCATAGATAAAGATACAAAAAAATCAATTGAGTTAAAAGATAAATAATGGCTTTGGGGAGATTCTAACTCCC
>CAZWYG010000082.1:0-2568 GCA_964638105.1 Candidatus Woesearchaeota archaeon | reverse complement strand
ATGCTTTGACATAACTGTTTTCAAATAATTCTCTATATTTGGGGTTGCATCTTTCTGTTCCATATCTAAATCCTTTGAATACCTCTCTAAAAGGGGTTCTGAAAGAGAGTTTTAACATGCTTTTTACTCCTGAACCGAAACTATCTTTATGTTTTTTACTATTGAATATTTTTTCTGTTATTGGTGTTAATATAAATTCAAATGGCAAGTTTATTGTTAATATAACTGCATCTAAATTTTTTGTGAATTTGCTTTTCATTCTAAACATAAGGCATTCTTGGACTTTTCATTCTTTTATTGCCATATTTGTGAAAAAACATTACTTTATCAAAATCAGGTTTTCTTTTTTCTTTTGATTTTTCTCTAGGAAAAGTATATCCAATTGGGAACAGTGCTTCTACTTGAATATCGTCGGGAATTTGAAGTATTCTTTTGACCTGGTCGTCAACAAAATGTCCTATCCAACAAGTTGCTAATTTTTTTTCTTCAATCTTTAGTAAAAAGTTTTGAATTGACGCACCGACTTGTTGTCTTGTATAAATTTTCGCTCGTTCTTTAAATTTATTTTCAGTCATGTTTGTTTTTGAACAAACAACTAAAACATAATGAGCATCTGCAATAAATTCTTGCTGAGAAGCTTCTGCAAGTTGAGATATTTTGTCTGGTTCATCAATTAGAATAAATCTTGGTGTAAAAATTCCTCCTGCCATTGGCGCGAAGCGCATTGCATCAACACATTCAAGAATATCTCGCCAATTTGGTTTTTTGCTTAAAAAATTTTTTATGCTCTTTCTTGAATGAATTGCTTTGTCAAGTTGCATATATTTTTAGGGTAAAGATGTTTATAAAATTAGTGGAGTAAAAATTATATTCCTATTATAGATAACTTTCTTGCAGATTCGCTGGTATTAGTAAGTAATTTTCTTAGAGATTCTAGTTCTTCATCATTTCTGAAATTTATTCCTTTTAACTTAAAGATTAAAGAATTTCTTTTATCTTCCATTTTTTGTTTCTCTTCATAATAAGAGCTTCCTCTTTCTTCTTCAAGAACAAGGATTTTGTAAAAATCTAATTCTCTTTGTTGAGATTTTGCTTTATCTGATTCTAACATTTCTATTAATTTTTGAACTGTTGGAAATGGATTGTATTTTGTTCCAAGAGAATTACTAGAAAGATAAAATCCTATTTCAATTGCAACTTTCATTGCTATCTCATGCAGTTGATACAAGAAAGTATCAGTGTATGTTCTGCTGTGCATAATCTTCTTTTGTTTTTTTACTTTAAATTAATTGTTATTCTTTGGAGGATAAATAATAAACTTTAAAAGGAAATTTCTTTTATTGTTTTTATGTCTCGGTGGCTCAGTTGGTAGAGCGGACGGCTGTTAAGTACAATCAAGATTGTTCATTTCATAATCTTGGGATTACGGAAACCGTCAGGTCGTAGGTTCGAGTCCTACCCGAGACGTGTTATTTTTTAATTCATTGAATCATAAATTTCTCTTAGGTTATCTAAACTTATTGGGGGTTTTTCTTTTCTTGAAGGATGTTTATTAATAAAATCTATTGTGGATAATAAAAAAGCTTCATTCTCTGAAAAGTTTTTCCATTCTTCAAAACTGATTGTCCTTGCATACATCTTAAAAGTTCCAAATATATCTAAAAATAGCTTTCTTTCATTCTTATCTAAAGAATTATAAAAAGAATCTAACTCCTTTTTAGCTTCTTCATATCCCATTCAATCTTATTTTATATTTGCTTTTAAAGTTTACTTTCTCAAACCCAAATCACCCACATCTTCTGGTTTTAATTTTTCAATATGTTTATAGACATTTCCATGCTTTGAACCCTGTATAATTAAGACAACTGCGTCAATTGCATTTTTGATTTCTTCTGGATCGCCAACAATTCCAACATAATTATCTTTTAATTCAAAATAACAATTTGTTAAATCAGTTAATGTTTTCAAAACCTTTCCTCCTTTTCCAATTAATCGTGCTCGAATTTGTTCTAAGTTTTTCCTAGTTGTGTAATCTTTTATGTTTAGAATTTCGAATTCAAAATCCTCTTCTTTAATTAAAATTACAACTGAAAACGGAAAACCAAAATCCAGTGCTTCAAGAACTTTTTCTGCAACAAACTCATCTTCGGGTTTACCTTCAATGAAAACTTCTTTACCTCGATTTGTTATTTTAACGTTTAACTTTTTTTCAAGTCTTTTCCTATTTCTTATTATTCTAGGAAGTTTATCAATAATTAATTTTTTCATATAAAGAAAGGTTGGTTGAGGTTAAAAGTTTTTGGTTAGAAAGGTTTTTATATTTATTAATCTGGAAAATTAATGGAATTAACAGAAAGGATATTTAATTGGGCAGAGAAAAAATCCCTGCAAGCAGCTTATGGATATTCTTTAGAAAAAGAAAAACCTGAAAATTCAAATATATTTGCTGATTGGCTTGCTATGAGTATTACTGCTCCAAGATTAGCTTATAGATTAATTAAAGAAAAGTGTTATTCTTAAAATTCTTCACTCTCTGTTTTCAAATATCCATTTCTTTTTAGCCATGCT
>CAZWYG010000081.1:0-2624 GCA_964638105.1 Candidatus Woesearchaeota archaeon | reverse complement strand
TTTAGATTCGTCTAAGAAAGCTGGGGGTCCGCGGTTCAAATCCGCGCAGGCTCATTTCTCAAGATTAAACTTTGTTTAATCTTGCGGGTTTGCTAAACTCAGGAACGATTGAATTCAAATCCCGAGTGATTCTAAAGTTTTCTAATTAATATTTCCCTCTTGATTTCCCTAATTCTTTTTCTTGCTCAAGAACATGACATCCTTTTGAAAAAAAAGAGTCATTCCCTAAACAATAAGGACTATAATCCATTCCACAATAAATCACTAATCCTTCTCTCTCATAGCAATCTCTATTTTCACGAAATCTTTCAATATCATCTTCTTCATTCATCAAAAGAAATCAAAAAACTAATTTATTAAATTTTCTAATCAAAGATTTTAAAAAACAAGCTGCATTAATTGAATATGGCAAAAGAACCAAAAAGACTTTATCGAAGCAAAAAAGACAAAAAGATTGGAGGTGTTTGCGGGGGAATTGCAGAATACTTTAATGTGGACCCGACACTAATTAGATTACTTTGGGTTTTGATAACTATCTTTTCAGCAGGACTAGGTATTCTAGGTTACCTAATTGCATGGATAATTATTCCTGAAAAAAATTAAATTCTAAAAATGAAAAACATAATTGAAGTAAAAGACTTAAAAAAGAAATTCAAGGATTTTGTAGCTGTGGATAAAATTTCATTCGAAGTAAAAGAAGGAGAAATATTTGCATTTCTCGGACCAAACGGCGCAGGAAAAACAACCACAATCAAGATACTAACAACTCTTCTTCAACCAACTTCAGGAGAAATAAAACTAAATGGATTCTCTCCAACAAAACAACAAGACGAAACAAGAAAATCATTTGGAATAGTTTTTCAGGACCCAAGCCTTGACGACGAACTCACTGCTTATGAAAACATGGAATTTCACGGAGTATTATATGATGTTGA
The DNA here is from genome assembly GCA_964638105.1 of Candidatus Woesearchaeota archaeon. Lineage (GTDB taxonomy): Archaea > Nanobdellota > Nanobdellia > Pacearchaeales > GW2011-AR1 > ARS1301. The sequence goes on along the minus strand of CAZWYG010000081.1, from coordinate 1,689 downwards.
AAAAAAATTAAGAAAAAAAAGAATAAAAGAACTTTTAGAATTTGTAGAATTATGGGACAGAAAAGATTCAATTGTAAAAACTTTCTCAGGTGGAATGAAAAGAAGATTAGAAATTGCAAGAGGTTTGCTGCACCATCCAAAAATCCTGTTTCTCGACGAACCAACTCTCGGGCTTGATGCTCAAACAAGAAACCACATGTGGAATTATATTAAAGATTTAGCTAAAAAAGAAAAAATGACAGTATTTCTTACAACGCATTACCTAGAAGAAGCTGAAAAAATTGCAGACAGAATAGCAATCATTGATCACGGAAAAATTGAAAAAATAGGAACAGACAAGGAAATCAAAAAGTCAACAGGAACTAAAAGTCTAGAAGAAGCTTTCTTGAAAATAACAGGTTATAAAATTAGAGAACAAAAAGCAAATAGCAATGAAATGCTCAAAATGAGATTCGGAGGAAGAAGATGAACTCGCCAATTTATGTGATGTGGCTTCGCCAACTAAAAAGATACTGGCGTTCAAAAGCACGAATTGTTGGCACACTCGGACAACCTATTTTATTTTTAGTCGCACTTGGTTTTGGATTCGGAGCTGTTTTTCAACAAGCAGGTGAAGGAAACTACATGGAATTTTTAGCACCTGGAATCGTTGCCATGAGCATTTTATTCACTGCAATGTTTAATGGAATAGAAGTCATATGGGACAGGCAATTTGGATTTCTAAAAGAAACACTAGTCGCACCCGTACCAAGAGTAAAAATCATGATTGGAAGAACACTCGGAGGAGCAACAGTTGCTTTTGCACAAGGAATCCTAGTTCTAATTATATCAATGTTTCTTGGATTTAGAATAACTAATTTTGTAGACATCCCTCTGGCACTAGTATTCATGTTCCTAATCGCATTTCTTTTCACTGCATTTGGAATTGCAGTGGCATCAAAATTAAAAGACATGAACGCATTTCCACTAATAATAAACTTCATCATCATGCCTTTGTTCTTTTTATCAGGAGCACTATTTCCAATAGACAACATTCCAAGATTCTTAGAAATAATAATAAAATTCAACCCTCTATCTTACGGAGTCGACGGAATACGAGGAGCACTAGGAACTTCTGCATTTGGACTAGGACTAGACTTTGCAGTTTTAGGAGGAGGAGTAATTCTAATTAGTTTTATTGGTGCTTATTTATTTTCTAGAATTGAAGTTTAGAAATTAAAAAATAATAAACAAAAGAAGAATCAGTACAAAGATTACAAAAAATATCAAGAGTGTGTATGTGAGAAGTTCAAGTGATTGTTTTTTCTTTTTGTCAATATATAACATTAAATATATTATATATATTGATTAGTTAATATATAATATGATAAATTTATATTATTGAAACTTTGTATATAATGTAACAGTAGATATATTACAAAAATATTCACTGCCAAGTTAAACAAGTATTTTGAATCGTATGTTGAGATTGCGCGAATAAAAGTTGGAAAACGGCAAACCATTGAGACATTAATTAACGAAGAAGCTCTGTTGTTTGCTAAATATCTAAGGAACGAAAAAAAAGAATGGATTCCCAGAATAGCGTAAGAAATGATTGAATGAAATTTTTTTCTCATTTTCCCCTCTTCAAATTCAATTGCATATCAATATTACAAAATTTTTTATACCATAAGGAATGATTATGCCAAG
>CAZWYG010000080.1:0-2734 GCA_964638105.1 Candidatus Woesearchaeota archaeon | reverse complement strand
TATCATTATTACACGAACCTACTGGAAACTCCCAATCTAAACTTCCTCAACAATCTCCAACTCCTTCACAGTTTCCACAAACACCTCAACCACTTCTAAAGCCCAATTTTCCAAAACAAGAAGATGAAGTTCCACATCCTGATCAATCACCTTATCAAAGATCTCTTTCTTCAAAAAGTACCACTAACAAAGTTAAATGATTGAGGCACAACAAAAACAAATTGAATTCAAAGAATATTTTTTATTAAGTTTTACAAATGCAATTCTAGAGAGTTTAATAAAAAAAAGAAATTTTTCTATTATCAGTACTCCTACAGAGCAAAAGATTCCTGAAAAAGAATCAAAGGAACAAGAGTTTCATATTATATCTTCTGAAGCCCCTATTTTGAAAAAATCTAAAAAAGAACCTGAGATTCGTATTAAGAGAGAACCAATTAAAATATTAGAACATTCAAAGTCAATTAAAGAAGGTTACACTGCTTCTAAATACCATTCTCTTAATAATCTTGATACAATGGTTAGTCAGGAAAATAAGTACAAAAGAAGCCAGGCAACTGAGATTGAACCAATTGTAAAAAGCGCACCTATGAAGCGTGTTAAAAGCGCAGGCCCTCTTAATATTCCTGAACCTATTCTTCCTCCACACCTTCAATATCTTCGACCAAGACCAGAGGAAATTGCAATGAATTTTGGTAAAATAGACCCTCTTATTAAAGATAATGCAGTAAGGATAATTGAATGCAGAGGACCTGATGAAAAGGTTTTTGTAAGAGGTGCAATGGGCATTAAACCAACAGCAATTACTCTAAGAGAAGATGAAATAAACTCAATAATAAAAGACTTTTCAGACAAGTCAAAAATACCAATCCAAGAAGGTGTTTACCATATTGCAGTTGGAAGATATGTTTTATCAGCAATTGTTTCAAATGTAATTCCTCCAAAATTTATAATAGAAAAAATGAAATACCCTCAACAAATGATGAGTCTTCCAACACGATTTAGATAATGCAAGATAGAATAACAAATAAAAAAATAGAAAAATATTTCTCTTTAACTAAAAAAGCTCTGAATGTTGTAAAGAAAAACATTTTCAAGGGAAAAGAAAATCAAGCAAAAGAGATTATTGAAATGGCTGAAAACTATTTGTCAGATGCAAAATACTTTGAATCAAAAAAAGATTTTGTCAATGCATTTGCAGCAATAAACTATTCTCACGGCTGGATTGATTCTGGTGTTCGTCTAGGAATTTTTAATGTCAAAGATGATAAATTGTTTACAATAAAATAAACAAAAGATTTATATATCACTTTGTAGTAGTTATAATATGAAGAAAAAACAGGTTTCATTTGTAAAAACTCCTTCCTACAGGGAGGCAGAAGATATATTGAATAATTTTCAACCAAGTAATGAACGTTATATGAGATTTCTTGTTTCAGATTTCTTTGGAGCAGACATTGCAACAAATTCTGAGTATAGAACATTATACGGACTAGGAAAGAGAATTTATGTACTTTCAAAAGAAATTATGAAACACAAAAAAGTTAAGATTATTCCTAATAAACCAGAAAGTTTAGAACAATTATCTTTATTCCAATAATTATTTATACTTTTTTATATTCTGTAAACATGGGACTAAGCATAAGAGAAATCATTCCAAGAAAGGAAATAGAAATTTCTGATCTTAATGGAAAGATTATTTTTGTCGACGCATTCAACACACTTTACCAATTTCTTTCAACAATTCGTCAGCCAGATGGAACACCTCTTATGGACAACAAAAAAAGAATAACAAGTCATTTGTCTGGAATTTTTTATAGAAATATTAGTTTGCTTAATGAAGGAATGAAATTAATTTATGTGTTTGATGGAAAAGCTCCAGCATTAAAAGCAAGAACTCATAAGTTAAGAGAAGATGTGCGCGAGTCTGCAAGAGAGAGTTATGAGAAAGCAAAACAAGAAGAAGATGATATAATGATGAGAAGATACGGCAGTCAGTTGATTCGCCTCGACGACGAGATGATTAAAGAAAGCAAGGAATTATTAATTGCACTGGGAATTCCTGTTGTACAAGCACCAAGCGAAGGCGAAGCCCAAGCTTCTTATTTATCCAAGGTCAATCAAGACTCCTACGCTGTAGCAAGTCAGGATTATGATAGTTTATTATTCGGAGCAAGAAGATTAATCAAAAATTTGACATTAGCAAGAAAAAGAAAAACTTATTCTGGTTATGTCGAGATAAAACCAGAATTAATTGAACTTGAAAAAGTTTTGAATTACCTTGAAATAAATTTAGAACAACTCATTTGTCTTGGAATTCTTGTGGGAACAGATTATAATCCAAAAGGAATACCAAGAATTGGACAGAAAAAAGCACTTGATATTGTGAAAAAATACAAGCAACCAGTTCTTATCTTCCAAAGTGTTGAAGAGCAATTATTAAGCTTACCTGAAGAAGACAGATTTGACTGGAAGGAGATTTTCGAATTATTCAAAAAACCAGATATTGTTGATGCAGAATTTGAATTCAATGATTTTGATGAAGAAAAAATAAAAGAAATTCTCGTAGAGAAACATGATTTTTCAGAAGATAGAGTAAACAAACAATTAGAAAAACTAAAAGAAATAAAGAAAAAACAAGGGCAAAAGAATTTGGAAAAGTGGTTTTGAATTTACTAGTCCTTAAAATATTCTTTTAATATCCTTAAACTATAAATCAAAATTAATGGACCAATTA
>CAZWYG010000079.1:0-3072 GCA_964638105.1 Candidatus Woesearchaeota archaeon | reverse complement strand
CATTTGGATATTCAAATAAAATCCCGGGCGGGTGTCTGAGCTTGCGAAGAATTTAGTGGGAAATATAAAATCAAAAAAATTTCAATAAAGAAAATATCACTAAATTCTTAATTACAAAAATTTAAAAACCAATTATCTTTTTAATTCCATGTTTAAAATAAATATTAATACTAAAGACGGAAAAACTTACAAATTAGAGTCAGAAGCAGAAAGTTTAATTGGAAAAAAATTAGGAGAAAAAGTTTTAGGAAAAGATATCTCACCTGAACTAGACGGATTTGAATTTGAAATTCGTGGAGCATCAGACAAAGCAGGTTTTACTTCAATGCAAGATGTTGAAGGAACAATGTTAAAAAAAGTTCTTTTAAATTATGGCAAAGCAATGAAAAAACGCCCACGACGTGAAGGAAAAAGAAAACAATTATGCAAAAAACCAAAGGGATTAAGATTAAGACGAAGTGTTAGAGGAAACACAATATCTGACGCAATTGTTCAAATTAACTTACATACAATCAAAGAAGGTAAGAAAAAAATTTCTGAAATTTTCTCAGAACAAAGCAAAACAACAGAAGCACCTGCTGAAAAAAGTTCTGAACCTGCAAAGGAAAAACCAACAGAACAACCTAAAGAAACTCAAGAAAAATCCAAAGAAAAAAGTTCTGAACCTGCAAAGGAAAAAGTTAAAAAAGAAAAAGAGCAACCTTCTGAAAAAGTTGAAGAAAAAAAAGAATAACCTCAAACTTTTTTAACTAGTTCTGCTTTATATTAAATGAAAAAAGAGTTGATTAAAAAATCTGCAATTAGCTCAGGAAAAAATCTATTCCGCGCAGTTCCAATGATTATTTCTTTTTTGCTTTTAATAAGTTTATTAGCTCAAGTTCTAACAAAAGAATTTTATGCAAAATTTTTCACAAAAGGATTTCTAGACCCTTTAATTGGAAGTGTCTTCGGAAGCATATCTGTTGGAGCACCTGTAATAAGTTACATAATCGGAGGAGAAATGCTAAACCAGGGCGTAAGCCTCATTGCAGTAACAGCATTCATACTATCATGGGTTAGTGTAGGTGTTGTATCTTCACCTATTGAAATAAAATACTTTGGAAAAAAATTCGCAATATCAAGAAACATCCTCTCATTTATCTTCTCAATAATTATTGCAATAAGCACAGTTGCAATACTAAACCTAATATGAAAAACAAAAAAATATCAAAAACAAAATTGTTCCTTTTAGTTATGCTTGGAATATATTTAATTCTTCTAATATTTAACAAAGAATTATTTCTATCAAGCTCAAAATTTTTCCTCACCAACATTCTAAAAATAATTCCTGCATTCGCACTTGTATTTATTCTAATGACTACTGCAAATTATTTCATAACACCTGAAAAAATTCTAAAGTTCTCACAAAGAAAAGGAATCAGAAAATGGTTTTTCATGTCTTTTGCAGGAATCATTTCAACAGGTCCGCCTTACTTATGGTACCCATTACTAAGTAAACTAAGAAAACAAGGATTAAGCGAAGGACTAATAACAACATATCTTTACAACAGAGCAATAGCAATAGCATTTATTCCATTATTAATATTTTACTTTTCAGCTAAATACGCAATTGTCCTCTACATATTAATAACAGCAGCAGCAATAGTACAAGGAAAAATAATGAATAAATTATTTCATCCAAAATCTTTATAACCATTCTCTCTCTAATTTTCTATGGAAAAAAATATACCTGCAATAAACATCGGAGTTGTCGGACACATTGACCACGGAAAAACAACTTTTCTTAGTAGACTCACTGGAAAATTCACAGACACACATTCTGAAGAATTAAAACGAGGAATTACAATCAAACTAGGTTATGCAGATATGACAATCTACGATGACAAAGGTAAATTAAATATTTCAAAAGGAAACCCACTGCGTTATGTGAGCTTCATCGACGCCCCAGGACACGAAATGCTCATGGCAACAATGCTCTCAGGAGCTGCAATTATCGACGCGGCAATATTAATCATCGCTGCAAACGAAGGAATCAAACCTCAAACAAAAGAACACTTCATTGCACTTCAGGCAAAAAAAATAAACAACTTGATAATAATCCAGAATAAAATTGATTTGGTTTCAAAAGAACAAGCACTCAAGAACTATAACGAAATAAAAAAATTTACAAAAGGAACATTCGCAGAAAACGCTCCTGTTATTCCAATCTCTGCTCAGCAAAATATAAACATAGACAAAGTCCTCAAAGAAATAGCAAAAATAGAAATTCCAGAAAGAAACGAAAAATCAAAACCTGTTTTCTTAGTTGCTCGAAGTTTTGATATAAATAAACCAGGAAAAGAAATTTCAAAATTAAACGGAGGAATTCTAGGAGGAATTCTAAAAAAAGGAAAACTAAAAGTTGGTGAGAAAATTGAAATTAAACCAGGATTACTAGTAAAAAAGAACAATCAACAAGAATACCAGACAATAACTACAAAAATCCTCTCTCTTCACCAAGGAAGTCAATCACTAAAAGAAATAACTCCCGGAGCAAGTATCTCAATTGAAACATCTCTTGACCCAACACTCACAAAAACCGACGCACTAACAGGTTGCATTGCATCATTAAAAGGAAATTTACCAGAAATAACAAACAAGATAAAAATAAAATACAAACTATTTGAAGAAGTTCTTGGAATTGAAAATCAAAAATTCGTTGAGAAAATTAAACCAAAAGAAATGCTAATGTTGTCTGTAAACACAACAATCAGTGTCGGAATAGTTGAAAAAGTAAATGACAAAGAAATAGAATTATCTCTCAACATTCCAATAGTAGCAATATCAAACGACAATATTGGAATGGCGCGAAACATCGACGGACACTGGCGACTAATTGGGTTTGGAGAAATTTTCTAACAAAAAGTTTATAAAACATTTTCTATTGATAAATTATGAAAAAAATATTGGTGATTGCATTTTTATCTTTATTCCTAATTGGTTATATTTCTGCTGCAGGAATTGGGGCAACAAGTGCAAGAGGAAATGAAGCTTCTTCAAACTGCGAAGGATTATCAGAAGAAGAATGTACTC
>CAZWYG010000078.1:0-3086 GCA_964638105.1 Candidatus Woesearchaeota archaeon | reverse complement strand
ATGCAACAAATTATTCAATTTTTAATTGGGATAGGTGTTCTTGGTCTTGGAATTCCTCTTGGAAATCTTCTTTCGAAACTTACAAAAGAAGAACTTGAATTTGGGCAAAAGTGGTTTGGATTAATTGTTATTCTGAGTTTGCTTGGAGGTATTGTTGGATTAATAATTTCAGACGACATTTTAATGCTTAGTTGTTTTTTTATTGCAATTGTTACTAGTCGGAGTTTAAGGCAAAAGAAGGCGAGTTAAATCTAAATTAAAACCAACACAATTCTCATTGTCATCACGATTAAAATGAAGTGATAATGGAAATTTTTTGAAAATTTTTTTTATTGCAGGGATTTCTAAATTAAAAGACATATCATGATCTTCAAGAGGATTATAGCTTCCTTCCAAAGTAATGTATTCTTCATACCCTATATCTAAGTTGATTGGAGGTTTTGAACTTAATTTTGTTCCGAGTGAAAAATTGAAACCTTCTTTAGACATTTTATTCTTGCCATAACTAAAACTCTTTTTAGAATTGTAATTAACAGAAGAATAATTCCCAACTTTTTCTTCTAAACCCTTGAAATAATCATACCAATCTCCAATAGAAGTATGTCTTCTTAAAACATCTCCTAGTGAACGTAATCCTTCTTTTTTTAAAATATCTTTTGCTTCATCTTCATAAAATTGTTGAGAACGTTTTTTCATTTCATCTTCCAAATGAATTGAATTTTGTATTAATTTGCCTCTTGATGATTTAAGACGCTCAGAGAATGAATCCATAAAATCATTAACAAAATCTTTTTTCTTTTTTTGAAGATTTGTTTGTTCTTGATTTGAATTTACAGAAATTGAAAAAGAAGATTTATCTGCACTCCAAGAATATGTAGGAAAAAGAGAAATTGTAAAAAATGTTAAGGGAATTAAATACCTCTTTGAAAAACGCATTACAAAGATTGTTGAATTCTTTTTTAAGTTTTATTGGGATGAAAAAATAAAATAAAAAAGAAAGATTAGTGTTAGATTATCTCTTTTTCTTTGGTTTTGCAGCAGGTTTTTTCTTTGCCATAGTTCTGCTCGCGACCTCGCTCGGATTTTTATCTTTGTCTTTGGAAAACTTCAAGTAATTCCAAAGGATATTTCTCGCGAAATCGTTCGACCCTCCTCATTTAACTTGAAATATATTTCAGAGTAGTTTAAATATTTGTAGAGTAATTTATTGGGGGCGATTAATAAGATTGAATTTGACGAAGTCATCGAAGACGATTTGGGTGAAGCGAGGTGCAACCGAGCGAAGCGAAGCGTAGGGACAGTATGACGCAGCGGGGCAAAATACTATCTAGTGCGAAGCAAAATCTAGTATAAGAATACAAGGCAAAAACGGCTGAAGCATGAATAATTTTATATATTTCAATTATTATACTAAACATATGTCGGAACCAAGATTGATTGAGGTTTATGAATTACCAACAGTTGATAATGTGTGTAATCAGATTTTAAGAGAAGTCATTTCCCTACCAAAGGTCAGTATGGCTCATGTTTTAATGAATAAAGGAAATGTCTCTCTTTGGCATCAACACTCAAGAATGAGTGAGGTGTATTTCATTTTAGAAGGTGAAGGGATTTTATATTACGGTGATAATGTACTTCAGGTAGAAAAAGGTGCTTATCTTGTTATTCCTCCAAATACACCTCATAAATTAAGAAATACTGGAAAATCTGATTTAAAACATTTAGTATTTGCAATTCCTCCATTTGATCCTGAAGATGTAGAAATCTTGGACGATTCTCTAACAGAGAATGTTTCTCCAACAAAATTCAGTTACGATAAAGACCCAATAACTGCATTGGATGGCGCACTTATTTATGAATTAATGAATGCGGAAGAAAGGAAACGATTAGATGTTGCATTAGCTGTTGGGTTTTTGCCAGCAGGCAGAAAAGCAATTTTGCATTATCATAAAATCAGTGAAGAATTATATTATGTAACTGATGGATTTGGAAGAGTTAGAGTTGGAGAACAATATTTTGAAGTAAAAAAAGACTCTATGATTTATGTTCCTGCAGGTAAAGTTCATGCTTTAGAAAATGGAAGCGACACAGAAGAATTAAAAGTTCTCTGTGTTTCTTCTCCATCATATACAGAAGGAGATTTTATTTTCAAATGATTAGAATTAGTGAATATAAAAATCTCGAAGAAGCTCTAGAAAAAATTTTAAAGCTAGATGAAGATTACACTATAATTAGGCATGACTTTACAAAAGGAGAGATTATTGATTCACACAAACATCCAGTAGATGAATGGGTTATTTTTGATATTGGAAAATGCGAAATAACTCTTGGTTTAGAACATCAAGTTGTTGAAGCAGAAAGATATACGTTAGCGATATACCTCCCAAGAAATGAAGAACATGGTCTAAAATGTTTGACAGATATCTCTTATTGGGTGCTACGAACAAAAGAATAAGCTGTTTTTGCCTTTTAGGATTATTTTGCCCTCGAGTAATGTTAGACATAACATCGCGATTTAAAGAAGTTTTTTGTCCTCGAAAAATCCGACCCATATGGCTGGAGGATTTTTCAGAGCTGACAAAAAAATTTGGATGGAGCCGAGGAGCTACAGCACCGCAAGGCGGAATCTTTAAATCGCTGTTAAATCCTTTTTTCTGAAAGAAAAAACCGAGATTTTTCGTAGAAAAATCGGAGGAGTTCGTGGTTCAATTTAAATAAAAAAGAAGTCGGCGAGCGTTTATTCAAGAGGACAATTTGCTTTTGCCCAATCAGTTTCAACATTCTCGCATAAAGAAACATCATCTAATTTTGAAGATATTTGTATATAACAGTGATCTTTGTAAGAACCTGTTTCTCTTGGGTCATCCCAACCATCAACATGAGGGATATCTTCAAAATTGTTAATCCTTTCGCATAATTGTGCATCTCCTAAATTAACAGCAACTTCTTGGATGCACCATTCTCTACAAGAATTTTCATAATAAGGATTTTTTTGAGATGATGTTTCTGAAACTGATTCACAAATTGTCACATCAGATTTATTTATTGCCTCATAAAATTCACTTGAACATGGAACCGATTCTACA
>CAZWYG010000077.1:0-3122 GCA_964638105.1 Candidatus Woesearchaeota archaeon | reverse complement strand
ATAATAAAAGACCGATTAAAAACTTACAATGAAAAAACCCAGCCTTTAATTGAATTTTATGACAACAAAGGAATACTCCACATAATAAGCTGCGACCTTAATCTCAATGACCCAAATTGTAATATCATTGAAGAATGTTGCGAAATATTAGACAAAGTTTCAGAGAAAAAAGATTAAATAAAATAAATTTTCTAAAATGAAAAAAGAACAAAGTGACTTAGTAAAAGAATTATTTGAAGGAGGATACCCTGTTATAAGTGGCTATGCAACTCTTGAAAGAATTCCAATAGGAAGAATTGAAAATGGGATAATCTATCCTGAAACAATTTCTCCACTTAAAACAATTGAAGAACATTGGGGAAGCAAAGAAAAAGCAATGACTAAATTTACTTCTTATTTAAAACAAATAAAAAGACCTTATAGGGAAAATGGAAGTGTTGTCGAAGGAGATACAATAACTTCTTGGAAAGATTACAAAAGAAAATTTAATATTTTTGATTAAAATTTTATTTTTTATATTTCAAAAAAGAAACTAAAATATCAAGATTATTCTTAGTATTATCTAATTCTTGCTCCTGACTATCTACTCTTGATTTTAAAAATAATTTTTCTTGAGCAAGAATCTCCCAAAATTCATTCCCTTCAGAACTAATTACTCTATAAACAGGATCCTTTTCAGAAGAGATGTGTTGAGGAAGTTCTTTATGTATTCCATTTCCAACCCAATCTAAATAATGCTTCAAATCTCGTTGTAAATATCCATAACCTTTTCGAGGTTTTATTAAATAATAAACATTGTCTTCTTCCATAATTCCAAAATTTACTTTTTAATTATTTTTATTCCAAATCTATTGCTCCAGTAATCTCGCCGTAAGGCGACTTTTCACCTCGAGCTTGCTCGACTATCCGTCGCAAACCCCTGCATCTGTAACCCAGAACTGAGCTTCATTATCAGGCAAGTTTGGGGAATCAATTAATTTAGCAACACGACTTCCTTGCTTTCCACGTCGCAAATAAACTCTGTATGTAGAAGCATGCCCAACAATGTTTCCACCAATTGCAGTTGTCGGATCTCCAAACATTTGTGCAGGATTTGCCATCACCTGATTAGTTACATAAACAGCCAGATTATGCTGCTCTGCTAATTTCATCAAGTCATGCATATAACGATTCAACTTTTGCTGTCTATCTGCAAGTTGTCCTCGCCCAGAATACTCTGCACGAAAATGTGCAGTCAAAGAATCAATAATCATTAATTTAATTGGTTCACCTGCTTTAATCATCTCTGTAACTTTCTCGAGCAATAGCATTTGATGATCTGAATTAAAAGCTCTAGCAACTAAAATATTTTTCAAAACCTTTTCAGAGTTCGCACCCATTGCTTCTGCAATTTGCTTGATTCTCGCAGGACGAAAAGTTCCTTCTGTATCAATAAAAACACATTTACCAGATGCACCGCCTTTCTCCTCAGGAAGTTGAACATTAACAGCCAGCGTCGATGCCAACTGCGTCTTACCAGAACCATAAGCACCAAAACCTTCTGTAATAGATCTCGACTCTATCCCTTTTCCACCCAGGAGATTATCAACCTCTTTACTTCCTGTAGTAATATTAACAATGCTTTCTCTTTTTTTTGCATACTCTGTGCCTTCTTGAAAACCCAAATCTAACATATCACGCGCAGCAACAATCGCTTTGCGCGCAACAGCACTTGACACACCAGCAGCATCACTCAACGCAGCAGGACTCATCACTGCCAAACTCATCATATCAAAAACACCAGCACTCTCTAACTTCGCAGCAACAGCAGGCCCAATCCCAGGCAAATCAGTCAACTCAGGTTCTTTCTCCTTAGCCACAGCTTTCTTAATCTTCTTTGCATCTTCAATTTCTGTTTCTTTTTTAATTGCCATTTTATTTGTCTTTCTCTTCAAGTTTTTTAAAAAGAGTTTCTTTTTTTAAGCGAAAATTATTAGCAGCTTCACGTATTTCATATAATTGCTCAAGATATTCTCCATCACACATCCCTTCAAGAGTTTCATAAAAATCAGAAATTTCGCTTTCCTCTCCTCCAACTAAAAGACAAGTATACCACTCTAAAGCATCTCTCATATCCCTATTCATAAAATCAAAAACCACTTCCACTTTATAAGTATTTATCGTCTGGAAAATAATAATTATTCAAACTCTTCAATATCTGTTAATCCTCTATCAACCCTATATTCTTCCCATCGAACTTTCTTTTTTTCAACAGCGTCTTTTAGTTTTTTCTCAGAAGATGATAACTTTGAATTACCACTTTTAACTTCAACAAAAACAACCTCTTCAACATTTCTGTCATCCAATCCCTTAAAACAAATAAAATCAATTGGCTTTCCAATAAATCTACACTCTGTTGGCTTAAAATTAAAATTTGGCAAAAAAGGTGCAAGTTGTTCTGAAAACATTCCAGCTAAAACTACTCTGGACTTTTTTATTGCATCTTTTCTATAATTCGGCAACTCTTTTTCCCACTCCCGATGCTTTCTAAAACCCCCAAATTTAAAACCAATCCAATAAGCAATTACGAATCCAATTAAAAAAATAATTATCAAAACTATTGTAAAAAAATCCATTATATTTCTCCTTTTTTCAGTCGAATATAAATCATAGCTAAAACAGCTCCAAAAAAATCAGCAACCAAATCAAGAGAGGTATTAATAAAACCTCCAACACCTGTCTCAGGCATTAAAACAACTGCAGTAAACTCAATCATCTCATTCAAAGCTCCAACACCAAAACCAGCCATAATAATAATTATTGAAATACTTGTCCATCTTTTAATTGGAAACTTCAAAAATGGTTTAAACAAAACAAACATTGCAAGTGTCGCAACACCAAATCCAAATAAATGGACAAACTGGTCATACTTCAAAATATTATAAGGCTCACCAACGATATTTAACAACATCTTTGCATAAACAACAGAATCACCAATTCTCACACCACCAAGCATATGCATTGCCCCCCACAAACTCAAACCAACCAAAACAACATTTGGATAATTAACTTTTCTATTCGTAGCAAGAATCAAAACAAAAATTAAAATAACAATTCCAACATACATCACAAACTCATAATTT
>CAZWYG010000076.1:0-3186 GCA_964638105.1 Candidatus Woesearchaeota archaeon | reverse complement strand
ATAGTTCAGGGAAAGAATTTGAATTCTTAGATAATTTATTTTAATTAAAACTATTCATTTCTCAAATCACCAACAATAAAACTTAAATTATCCCACCCCGATTTCCCTCTTTATGTTCCCATCATATATTGACAAAGAAAGATTAGACAGAGATGTTGAATATCGAAAACAAAAACTTCAAGAGGTTTTTGATGAACTGCAGAGGTTAAGAATTGAAAATGATAAATTATCTCAAGAGGATGGTTTAATTCAGGGAGAGATTCTACTCGGAGAAATAAGAAAAATAGAAAAGGGTTTAATCGAGCTTAAAGAAAATGTTGAGGATTTTGATTGAAAGTTAGTATACCAGAAATTATTTACAAACCATTAAATTATTAAATAATTAAGAACTCTTCTCCTTATGGAAAAAGCTTCTGATAAGAGAGCAGAATTTCTTAAGATTTACTCAAATGTTCCTGAAGATTTAAGAGAAGATATCCTTGTAGTTGTTGATGAAAAATCCTATACTTGGAACACATCATATTTGGAAATCAAAGATAATACCGAACTAGGGAAGAAAATCTTAAAAGCATTAGGAGGAATTATATTATAATGAAAAGTGATAATTCTGAAAAAGAAATTAATGAGACAATAATGAATTCTGTAATTGCGAGAATTGATGCTCAAGTTCCCTCTAATTTAAAATTGGCAATGGGAAGTTACAGAGGGATTGGCAAAGAAGAAATGATAGAGCATGTTAGAAAAGGAGATGAAATCGGAAAACAAATTATCAAAAGACATCTTCAGTTTTTAAGAGCTGTTGCAAGTGGAGAACTAACAAAAGCACTTGTCTCTGTAAACTAAAATGAAAAAAGGTATTTTAATGACTGCTCCAAGACATGATATAACTACAGAGTATCTTTCAGCTTTTTCTATTTCTATTGAACATTCATGCAATGAAAAAGGAATTATCTGCAAGACTCTTAAAGGTGAATCTGCAAATAAAGAAGAGTTTGAAAAAACATTAGAAAAACTTAATTGTGATATGGTTGTCTTAAATGGTCACGGAAGCGAAGAAGCAATCGCTGGACACAAAAATGAAATTCTAGTTAAAGTTGGAAAAAATGAAAATATCTTAAAAGAAAAAATTGTTTATGCTAGATCTTGTGAAGCAGCATCTATATTAGGGGAAAAAGTAGTTGAAAAATCGGGAGGTTGTTTTATTGGATACAATTTACCTTTTGAGTTTTACTATGATGAAAATTGGATTACAAATCCGATCAAAGATAATACTGCAAGACTATTTCTAGATTCATCAAATATAGTTCCATTAACAATAGTAAAAGGCAATTCCTCAAATGAATCCCATAATAGAGCAAAGAAACAGATGTTGAAAAATATAAAAAAAGTTTTAAGAGATAAAAATAAAGAATCTTTTGCTATAGCAGAATCTTTATGGAATAATTATTTGGGACAAGTAATTTTAGGAAATAAAAAAGCAAAGTTATAAATTAAAAAATATTCACTTCTTTCCAATATATCCAATAACCATTGAAACAAAAAAATCTCCTCAATTTTTCTTTTAATCTACCAAGGTCTAAATAATTCCAAACACAATTATACTTTTTCTAAAATTTCCCTTAACTCTTTGACAAAATCTTTTGTATCAATAAAATAATTTGGATATGCTTTTTTCAAGTCTTTTGCAGCGTCAACTCCAACAAGAACAATGTCGTAGTCTTTTTGATCTTTGTATTTTTTTTCTAATTTGGAGTACTCCTTTGTTGCTAGTTCTTCTTGCTTTGCATCAAAAGTTTGAATAAATAAATCCTCTCTCTTAATATCCAACTCCAGCAAGAAAAATTTCGCGGTTTTATTTTTTAATTGTTTTTTATCAATTAATCTTAGAGCATCCTCCCACTTTGTTAATTTATTTATCACATCTAATTCTTTTTCTTTTTGCTTTATTTTAGAATAAAGTTCTTTCTTGTTAGTAGGAGTTTTACTTACTGTTGGGCAATTCTCCTTGATTGCGAAAGCTGAACTCACAAGTCTAAAAAATTCTTCCCAGTCAGAATTTCCTTCATTAAGTTTTAAATGCTGTCTTGTAAAAAAATCAACTGTTTCAACTGCAGTTGCCCAGAGATGCTGAAGCCGTGTTCGTATCTGTATCTCAATCCTTCTTCCATTGAAATCTTTTTTTCCCTTATCACTTTGAAATTCGTAGACAATATGAAAACTTCTGTAACCATCATCTTTTGGATAAGTTATGTAATCATTTAATTTGACAAA
The DNA here is from genome assembly GCA_964638105.1 of Candidatus Woesearchaeota archaeon. GTDB lineage: Archaea > Nanobdellota > Nanobdellia > Pacearchaeales > GW2011-AR1 > ARS1301. The sequence continues at coordinate 915 of CAZWYG010000076.1, read as the reverse complement.
TTTATGCTTTAGATTTCTTCCTTTAATATAAAATTCAAAAAGTTCTTTTGCTAAAGAGTAATTTCTAACAACAGTACGGCATCCTGCAATATCCTGAATCTGAAATAATCTAATTGAAGAATTATTGCTATAAACTCTGTTGAGTTTTTTTATTATTGAAGAAACTCGTTTTAATCTTTGTGAAACTAAAGCGTTCTTATCTCTGCGCAATGAATTGTTTTTAAGATTCATCTGGAAAATATGCAAAGGATAACTATGAGAATCCCTGAAATTATCCAAAACAACCAAGGCATTATCAATTTCTTCTTTTGAGCTATTTTCATTTCTCAAAATTTCTCCTGCCTTGTTTATCTCCTTAGATGAATATTTAAGATTTTCATATTTCATAATTTTTTATAGTTAGTTTAATATATAAACTTTTCTTTTGCGCACAATTAAATAAAATAATATTTATTTTGGAAACATACATTACCAACGATAAAAAAATAAAATAATTTAAAACCTATATTTTGGACGCAAATTAAATATTTTAATTATATAATGGAATCACTCTACCTTTTCCCCATATATCCAATAATCATTGCAACAAAAAAACCTGCACCTAATCCAATCAATGTGTAAGCAGGAATTTGTTCTGTGAGAAAACCAACACCGATTCCAATTAGCAAACCACCTGGAATTGCCATTCCATACAAATCACTTTTTTTGTCTTTTTTTTTCTTTTTCATTTTACCTCCTTTTATTTTATCAACATTCCTCCAACAACCAATGCAAGCAAGATTATTCCAGCAATAAGCATAATCCAGCTTAATTTTTTTCTTTTTGCTTTTTCTTTTTTAGTTAGAGGAATAATTTGCCCTTTCTTTTTTGCATTCTCTTCCATTGCAGCACCAATAGCCACTCCAAGTGCAATGC
>CAZWYG010000075.1:0-3267 GCA_964638105.1 Candidatus Woesearchaeota archaeon | reverse complement strand
ATCATATCTTCCTGAACTCTTGCCTCTAGGACTTCTTCCTCCATATTTTCTTGGCTTATCTTCATCATCTCTTGGGTTTCTTCTTGGTCTTTTATCATAATTTCCTCTATCAAACTAATCTGCTCTACCTCTAGCATTGCCTTTTCTTCCTGCATCTAAGTCCATTCTAAGAAATTCTAAATAAGGTAATTTTTCAGAAGGTATATGAAATTCTTTTAATTGCATCAAGTCTCCAAACTTTTCATAATCTCTATTAGATAAAAGAATAACTGCTTTGCCCTCTTTGCCTGCTCTTGCTGTTCTTCCAATTCTATGAATATAATCTTTTGATTCTGTTGGAAGATCATAATTATATACATGGCTCACAGAATCAATATCCAAACCACGCGCAGCAACATCAGTGCAAACCAAGACGCCCTTTCCTTCTTTTTTGAATTCATTCAAGACGCGCAATCTCTTTTTTTGCTCAAGCCCGCCGTGAATAGCTTTTGCTTTTATTCCAAATCTTATTAAATTATTAGTAACAATATCTACATTCCGACGTGTACTACAAAAAACCAAAACAAAATGCGAACTATCTTGTTTTAACAAATAAACTAACAAAGAAAATTTCCTATTATTAGGAACATCATAATAAACTTGCTTTAATTTGGACGGGTCTACATTAGATTCTACAGATATCTCAACAGGTTTGTTAGTATACTTTTGAGCAAGATAATCAATTTCTGAAGATATCGTCGCTGAAAACAACATTGTTTGTCTTTTATCAGGGCAGACCCGAAGTATTTTTTCAACGTCTCTACTAAAACCCATGTCAAACATTCTATCAACTTCATCCAAGACAAGAAATTTGACATTGCCCAATCTCAATGTTTTTCTATTCAAATGATCCAAAATTCTACCTGGTGTTCCAACAAGAATATCTGTTGTAAAAAGTTTTTTTATCTGAGGCTCTATTCTTGTTCCTCCATAAATAGCTAAGACATTAAAATTTTTATTTTTACCAAAGTCCCTTATTGCTGTTGCAACTTGTTCTGCAAGTTCTCTCGTCGGTGTTAGTATTAATGCCTGAACTCCTTTTCCAGGTTTTAAATTTTCAATAATCGACGCTGCAAATGCTAATGTTTTTCCACTACCTGTTGCAGAACCTCCAATAATATCCTTTCCAGCTAATGCTAAAGGTATGACCTTTTCCTGAATTTCAGTTGGCTCCTTAAAACCAGATTGTTTTAACACGTCTGTTAATTCCTTACTTAATCCTAATTTTGTAAATTTTTCCATTTTCAATATCAACAAAACAATTCAAGAAATATTTCCTGAGCGTAAGTTCTTCAAGACATTTTACTGCTCAAGACTCACTAACATTTTTGTTATATATAATAACCAGATGTTTGGTTTATAAGTTTGTGGGTTAGGATTAATTCTCTCTAAACCAATCTAACTTTTGATTTCTAGAAAGTTTTTTTATTTGGCACTCTTTTTTGCATGCATCTGATTTATTTTTACACTGCCTTGCAAAAAGAAGTTTTCTAAAACCTTTTTTGTAAACATATTTGCTACCTTTACCCTCGGCATGTGCCTTCATTCTTTTATCAACATCATTACTTACACCAGTATAATAAGAACCATCTTCACATTCAAGAATATAGACAAACCATATTTTTTCCATAATAAATTAATGATATAGAGTTATAAAATAAACACTAACGAAGATTATTCAAAGAGATTATTTTTTCGCATTAGCTTTTCTTTTAATTTCTTCTTGAATTTTTTTATCTGCTTCTCTTTTAGCTTTTTGCTCTTTCTTCTGTTCAAGACTCATTGGTTTTTTACCATTTCTTAAACGTCTAATCATACCTCTTTTTACATTTTTCCTTTGTCTTTTTTTATTTCCCATAAAAAATTAAAAGAATTGAGTATATATAGGTTATGAATAGAATAATTGAAAAAATTAAAGAGATATTATGGGTTTAACTTCCAAGAAACATCCAAGTATAATCGGATTCAAACCCATAAAAGATATTACGCCTCCGTCGGGTTCCTATCAAAAGTGATACACCCTCTAATTTTTATATTTTTGGTATTCCTGCAAATATCTTCTAAAAAACCATTGGATAAAAATATTATCCTCTTTTTTTAGTTGGGATCTTTCTAAAGCATTATAATAGCTATTTCTTTTAGTATAAGGTATGTCTAAAAGAGGAAATTTATTCTTTTTTAATACAAAATTCATCATTAATCTTGATATTCTTCCATTTCCATCTGTAAAAGGATGAATAGTTACAAATTTTAAATGAACTAGAGCTGCTAATTCTACTGGATGAATTTTAGATTTATATTTTTTATACCAATCAAAAAATTCTTTTAGAAGAAATTCTAATTCAATATGCATTGGAGGTTTAAATTTTGATTGAGAAATCTCCACCTTATGGTTTCTTATCTTCCCTGCAATATCTAACTTGGTTTCTTTTAATAATTCTCTATGCCATTCTAAAATACTCTGGCGACTTAAATCTTTTTTATACTCTAACATTTTAAAGAAAATTCTTTTATGAGCCTCTGCTTCCTTAACATCTCTTATTGGTTTTAAACTTGGAGTTATCCCTTCTTCCAAAAGACCTGCTGTTTCTTTTAGAGTTAAAGTAGAACCTTCAATCCTTTGTGTGTTATAAATGAATCTAGTAGCAAAAGTTTCCTTTGATTTTTCCTTTGCAGATTTTGGAAAAGATTTATATTCTTCATTAAAATTCTTTTTTATCTTATCCAAGTCTCCTAAAAATTTTTCCTTGTAAAACTCTTGCATAAAATCTTTTTTCTTTGTTTCAATATCTTTAGGAATAAAATCCCCCAAATAAATTTGTTTTTTATTAATTTTTTTACCTTTCCTGAAACTATGGACTAAATAATAATATTTTTTTGTACCTTTCTTAATTTCTTTTATTTCTACCATAAGAAAGAGTATACCTACATATTTATAAATTTATTGTTTTTAATAAAATGTAGGGGTACGCCCAAACGCCTGCTCGAGCCCACACTCGTATTTTTCAAAAAGATATTACGCCCACGCCGGGAATTGAACCCGGGTCTCCTGCGCGACAGGCAGGTGTCTTAGCCATTGGACAACGTAGGCATATCTAATATTATTAGAATTCTTTTTTAAATTTATCTAACGCAACTTTAAAGATAATTTTTTATTATACTTAGAATTTTTTATTTTCTCAAACTTTTGTAAAACGTGTAACCAATTGAAATTATAAAGTAAATAGG
>CAZWYG010000074.1:0-3301 GCA_964638105.1 Candidatus Woesearchaeota archaeon | reverse complement strand
CTAATCTAAGAATTGAGGAAGACTTTCGTAGCACAACAGTTCCAGCAAAAGTCAAAGATGCTGAATTAATGAAAGTTCCTTATATTGTTGTTGTTGGAGACAGGGAAGAAAAAGAAAACAAAATCGCTGTTAGAATTAGAGGGGACAAAAAAATTCAAAATTTTGAAGTAGAAGAATTTGCTAAGAAGTTGAAAAAAGAAATCTGTGAAAGAGAATAAAATCCTTTTTTTATACTTTAATGAATTTTTTGATTTTACAAACATTTGGATATTCAAATAGAATTACGGGTGGGTTTTTCGACGAATAGTCGAAACTCGTAGTGAGAATATAAAATCAAAATTCTCATTTTCCAAAAACCTTAAAACCCTCTTTATTCTAAATTTTTCATGAACATTCAATTTTACTTTGAAAAATTAAGCAACTCACCAGATTTTCAAAATTTCAAAAAAGAAAATCCTCAAGCATTTTTATGCTCTGCATTTTTCTCAATAGACAAAGTTGCAAAAGACAATAAACAACATTTTGATTATTTTGCAAAAGATAAAATCTTTTCATTTCAATTAGAAGACAATTGCAAGAAAATTGAACTTGAAAATTACTCAAAAGAAACTCCTGAAAAAATTAGTGAAAAAATTAATTTGGATTTTAAAGAGTTTGAAGAATTACTTATAGAAAAAATGGAAAAAGAAAACATAAAAAACAAGATTCAAAAATTCTTATTCTCTTTGCAAAAAATAAATAAAGAAAATTTTTTCATTGGGACAATCTTTATCTCAGGAATGGGGATGATACAAATTAAAATTAATTTAAATAAAAAAGAAATTACTGAATTTGAAAAAAAATCAATATTTGATATTATGAAAGTTGTTAAGAAAAAGTGATTCCAGATATCTTTTCAAGATTTTTTCTTACTTTTAAAGAATCAGCACTTGATTCTAAATAATCTTGCAAAATTGTTCTGAGAAAAAAAGAACTCAAAGTGACTTTTCTATAAAATGTGGACATATGTTTTATAATCTTCTTTCTATAATCTCTAGGAATCCCTAGTTCTTTCATTAAAATTAAATTATCTCTATTAACAGAAATATACTTATCTTTAGTTCTTTCAATTAAACCCATCTAATTTCAAAAATAAATCAATTATAAAGTTATCTATAACTTCTCAGCAATAAATTCAATACTTCTAAATTTATTAAATTTCTTAACAATTCTAAATCCATTTTTTTCAAAAAGCTCGTGCGCTTCTTTCTCATCAAAAATATAATAATAACGGATTTCCTTATCTTTCCAGCGAATGAATTTATCCTTTTCTGAATTACGAAATTGTTTTGAAGTTTTATTATAAAGTGTTACATAAACTTGGGCTTTTTTCTTAAGGACTCTACAAAGTTCTTGAACAGCTTTTTCCCTTTCTTCTTTTTGAGGTATGCAATGAAGTGCAGAAATGCAAATTCCCGCATCAAAAAAATTATTATCATATGGCAACTCACCTAAATCAGAAACAAGAAATCCTGCAGGAATATTTTTTTCTTTTGCTCTCTCTTTTGCAAACTTTATCATTTTATCTGAAAAATCAACCAAATACAATTTCCCCTTCTTTATATTAACAAGATGCCTACCTGCTCCAGCTCCTAAATCTAAAACTCGTCCCTCTTGCTTTGAAAGAAATTCAATAACTTCTTTTATAGGATTATTCTTCAACTCATACCAATCTTCTGCTAGATTATTCCAAACTTTTTTTTGCGATTCCATAAATAAACTAGAAAAATAAATTTTAAAAACTTTACAGAAAAAGTGTGTGTCTAATAATTCTAAAGTTTTACAACTTAAAGGCGAGGGAACTTCAAATTTTTCCTGAGGGGAGTGCGGGCTAAAAATTCAATATTAAAATTTGGGATTAGTAAAACTTATTTAAAGAAATTATCTTTTAGACACGCATAAAATTCTATTTCTTTTTTTTCTTAACGACCATTAGTTTATTCAATTTAACATTTTTATCTAAAACATTAACTTTTTTATGAAATCTATTATCATAAATTTCTTTTAATTTTCTTCCTAAGAAAAACAAAGCAATTACAATTGCAACAATTATTCCTCCAACCCAATAAATCCAATTAGAATTTTTTTCCTCTTCATTAATCTCCTCATTTATCTCTTCATTTCCATTGTCAACAATTTCACCTTCTGTTTTAACATCTTCACTTTCTCCCTCTTCTTTAACTTCATTAGTCTCTTGGATAGTAATATTTGCTTTTGAGTCTTTAATTGAATTTAACATAACATAAATATCATAAACACCATTGCTGTCAACATCAAAACTTGCATCTTGACCAACAGATAAAATAACTTGCATTGGTGTTGAAGAAACATTTATCTTAGCTGTTGTATCTGTCAAATCAACAATTCCAACATAATGATAATCATTATCTATACTAATTCTAATTCTTTCTTTTTTTGCAAGTTGTTTAGTATATCCCTCCTGAAATTGCTCAGAATTAATTGCATGTGTAGACCTCCAAAAACTAATAGTTGAAGTGCTTGTACTTCCTGATGAAGGTGTGTCTGTATTTGGACTGGTGTATCCTTCTACAGATTTAAAATAAGTAAAATGTGAAACATTAAAAACATAAATATCTGTAGTTGCATTATAATCAAGCTCAACGCAAACAGGATTTGTGCTCGCTGTACAATCAGTATAAGAAGTTCCACCAGAACTATATTGAGGTTTAGGGTCTGTGTAACTTATGCTATAAAAAGTTATATTTGCGCTTTTATTTAACCCTGAGTTTGCAGAAGAATTTACAAAAGCAGAATTGTCTTCAATATCCACTTCTACAGATAAATCATTACCGCTTCCATTGATAGCCTCTAAAAATTCGATTTTTCCAAAACTCGGCTCTTCAAAATTAACCTTTCCTCCAGCACCTGCAAAAGAATATTTACCAAAATTAATTCCCTTAATCCATGTTCCGTCAATACCTGCAGTAGAAAAATTAATATCATAAAATGAAGAATTTGTATTTGATGTTGTTACACTCGTAAAATTATTATTGTCTGATGCTGCGCCTGAAAGAATAATTGCATCTCCTTGGGAATTATTTATTGTAACACTGCTAAATAAATTCCCTGTGCTTAAAGAAATATAAATTCCTGTTGAAAAATTAGAAAAAGACCCTCCTGAAATCTTTGTCTCATTATAACCCGTAAGATTAATCCCATATCCTGTTGTATTTCCAGTAATAGTATAATTAGTAAAATTTAATGTTACTTCATTTGCAGTGATATTAAAACAAGTTCCATT
>CAZWYG010000073.1:2058-3307 GCA_964638105.1 Candidatus Woesearchaeota archaeon | reverse complement strand
GCATCTTCTTCTAAATACAAATAACTAATTCCAACTTTTCCAGATTCAGTTTTAACAAAACCATCGCGCGCAATAAGAACAGTTCTTTGAAAACCCGAAGTATTGCTTCCATCAACAACCACTTTTCTCATAATCTGTGTCAAAGGAACAATTTTCATATTTAACAACAATGCAATCTGAACAGCAATTCTCAAGGCATTTTTATCAATCTCGCGCGGCGGCTCCTCGTCAAGTTCAACCAAACACGTTGTGTCATAACCCTGATAAACAAAATTCTTATCTTTATTTGCTTCGTGTTTTGCAGCAACATCAATTTTACCACTTTCTCCTGCAACAGCATGAAGTTTTCTCTTAACCTCAAAATCAGGCTCGTCTTTACGCAACACAGAAGGACAACGACAAAAAAGCTTTCCAGTATTTAACTGCTGATGAATTTCCAACCCCATTTTTAATTTTAATTCTTCATAATTATCCATCTAAAAAAAAGTCTAATGGGTTTATTATTTTTTGGGTTAAAAAAGAATAATGAAAAATATGTTTGCAGATTTTACTTTATTAAATTTTGGCGTTTATTCATAATCTATAATTTTTTTATTTGGAATTTTATTTAATACACGAATAAAAAGGCTCAATGCTTTTTCAGGAAGGTTGTCTAAACCAGTAGGTTCTTCTAAATATTCCATACCTCTCCAGGGATTTTCATGTGTTTTTCTATATTCAGTATATAAATCTTTTTCATTATCATACCATTCATCTGGAAAAAGCACATCTACCATACTCTTACTTACTCTAAAAGAATATCTATCAAGATCTTTAAACCAATTAATTTCTCTTTCTGAAAAACCTTTTCCATAAATATAATCTTTCAAATCAAAGATACAAGGATAACCATTTGTTCGAATACCTGAACAACATTTTTTTATTTTATCTTCATATTCTTTACGACCTTTTTCTATTTTTTTGATAAAATCCTCTTTTGCTAAATATATTTTTCTTAACATCATTGTCTGAAAATCATTAAATGGATGTTCTAATACAGGTTTCTCTAGAGGAATCTCAAATTCATTTATTGATTTTATTCCTAAATTACTTATATCACTTAATGTCATGTATGTTTCAAAGATTTTTTATTATAAAAACCTTTCTATTTTTACTCTTTCTTAGTTACAACAAGTTCAACAAAACTTTTATAATCTTCTCGCAATTTTTAATTAATGAAACAAGAGATGAAAAAAGAGATGAAAAAAGA
>CAZWYG010000073.1:0-1958 GCA_964638105.1 Candidatus Woesearchaeota archaeon | reverse complement strand
AAGAGATGAAAAAAGAGATGAAAAAAGATGTAAAAAAGAAAAGTGATTCACGTCAAATATTTTTTTTGCCTAAGACATTTGGACAAAAAGCTTCAGACAAATTAACTCATTGGGCAGGTTCTTGGGTATTTATCATAGGTTTTTTTGTATTTATTGTCTTGTGGATGGCTGTTAACACGACTTGGTTAATCTTTGGAAGAACATGGGATGATTATCCTTTTATCCTCTTAAATCTTGCATTATCCTGTCTTGCCGCAATTCAGGCACCAATAATTTTAATGTCGCAAAATAGGCAAGGAGAAAAAGACAGACAAAAGTCAGAATATGATTATGCAGTAAACAGAAAAGCAGAAAGAGGAATCGAGCAAATTCAAAAACAACTTAATAGAATTGAGAGAAAGATAATATAAAATGTTTTCTAAAAAAAATAAAATCCTTCTTAGCATTACTGGAAAAAAGGATTCAGATTGGAAAAATAAAATTCTAGAATGTGAAAAAATCAAAATAAAAAAAGTTGCACTTTTTCTTGAAATGTTTACAAAAAAACAAAGAAAAGAAATTTACTCTGCATTATTGAATTCAAATATCAAAAAAATACCTTTTGTTCATATGAGAGATGATATGAATAAAAATGAACTAAAATTTTTAATCAAGAATTTCAAAACAAAATATTTTAATTTTCACGAAGATAATTTTAAACAGCTTGATAAATGGGATGGATTCCACAAAAAAATTCTTTTAGAGCTTAATTTTAATAATAAAATTCCAAATAATTTAAAACTAAATAAAATCAAGGGGTTTTGCATTGACTTGTCACATTTTAAAGCTTCAAAAGAAAGAGGAACAAAAGAATATTTCTTTGTTATGAAACATAAAAAACAAAATAAAAAATTCATTGCAAATCATTTAAATGGATACTCTGAAAAAAGAAAAACAGATTTGCACACAATTAGGACATTAAAAGATTTTGATTATCTTAAAACACTTCCTAAATTCCTCTTTGGAAAATACATTGCACTTGAAACAACTAATTCAATAAAAGAACAAATAAAATTTAAAGATTATGTTTATGAATTAATCAAGGATAAGATTTAATTTTTATTGTGATATTACCCTTCTAAGTAAATCCTCTACTTCTTTGTAGCTTAATTTTTCAGGAGCATCATAAAAATTTCTTAGAAGGATAAATTTTTTAAGAAAATATTATTTAGCTAATCTTCTATAGTTTCTGGAAAGAAATCTAATTTTAGTTCTTCAACAATTGTTGTCAAATCAATTTGTTTAATCAAATCAGGAAATCTATTTTTTAGCTTGTTAATATAATCATAAATATTATTTGGATTGTTCTCTTCTATTTCTAATTCCAATTCTCCTCCTCCTAAAGAATGAATAAGATGAATCAAATTCTTGTTTTTTTTACAATATCCTACCAACTCCGAAAAAGAAGAATTATCAAATTTTCTAAGATAAATAGAAAGTTTATATAACTGATAACCAAACTTTTTCAAATTCAAAAAAACAGTGTATCCTTGTATAACCCCATTTTTCTCTAATCTCTTAATTCTTGCAACAATTGTTCTAGCATCAATATTTAATTTTTTAGCCATGTCCACAACAGGAAACCTTGTGTTATTTTTGATTAACTTTAAAATTTTAAAATCTAGATTATCTAATTTTTGCAATGAAAAATCTCCCCCAAACAACATATACTTTCTTTGACTAGAAGGAGTTCCTATCAAATAATCCCTATTAAAAGTCATGGCCTCTTCAATTGAATTAACAGAATACTCTTGAACACAATCACCAATTAAATTAAAAATCTTACTTTTGATTTTGATCCTCAAGATTGGTTTTATAAAACAATTCTTGATTATGACTTTAAGGCAACTGATTATGTTTTATATTCCCTGCCAACAGGTAAAAAACTGATACAGTTGGGACAGGATTGTTCCGCTAAA
>CAZWYG010000072.1:0-3331 GCA_964638105.1 Candidatus Woesearchaeota archaeon | reverse complement strand
CAAAACTCAACGCAGGTTTCATAGTTCTTACGAAGCTGTGTCGTTTCTGTTCCAGAGCCATGCCTCACGACATCCAAGTTTTCACAAAGTAACGCTTTCAGCATTTCTGCATCGGTGTCCGGACCTTCCTCAGAATTCGATATTGTTATATTCAACATCTGGCAACTTAATACCCGAATCCCGAAGTCAACTGCCTGACTTAAAACTAAAAGAAATAAATCATTTAAAAAATTATCTATATCTTAATTCAGAAAGAGGAATCTCAAAACCTCCTAATCGCTTTTCCCGAGGAGAATACCCTGAACTAACCAAAACTCTTTGTGCAACATCAATAGCAGAGGAAAAATCTCTATAGTTACATTGTTCCATTGTTTCTACTAAAATCTTATTAAAACTACTATCTGTTATAACACTTCCATTAGTTATGGAATACCTTCTGATTTTGGCCATAAATAATTCCGAATCAAATCTATTTGTCATATAAGAATTCCAGAATTTCCTTTAAAAATTTTTATTTGATGTAATATCTATTTTGTATTTTAATCCTAAAAATTTTAAAACTTACTCTCCATCGCAATTTATGATGATAAAATATTTTTTCTCTGGAATGTTTGTAAAATTTATAACAGGCTTTGATGACACAATGGTTCATCTTCCTATTCTCACCAATCTCACAAAAACAAAACGCGGGCGATTCGCATTTGCAACAGGAATTCTTTTAGCAATAATCCTCGCAATAATAATCTCAATTCTATTTGCCTCTGCAATAAGACTTCTCCCTTACTATAATTACATATCAGCAACATTAATTCTTGTCTTAGCATTCATAGTTTACTTTGAACTCTTTACTCCAAAAAAGAATCGCCAAGTAAAAAAAGAAGCAAGAAAAGTAAAAAAAATTTCTCATAAAAGGATTTTTCAATTAATTGGAATTGGTTTTGTCACAGCATTCGCAACAGTTATCGACGACACATTAGCGTATACCTCACTTTTTGTTACTAAAGGTTCAACAATTCCAGCCATTGCAGGAGTTCTCATCGCAACTCTAATAGAACTTTTTCTTATAATATTCTTTTCAAAAAAACTTACTAATATAAAATATCGAAAGCAGATAACAACTATTGGTCTTGTTATTCTAAGCATTTTAATTTTCTTAGAAATCCTTTAATCATAAACTTTTTAAACTAAATTTTTCTTCGTAAGTATGTCAAAGAACAAAAAAAATCAGATGTATCCTGCTTCTAAATCAAAGCATTTGACTACGCGTGTCCGTAGAATTATCCAAGACCCAAAGAGAATTGTTGGCAGTTATGTTAAAGAAGGAATGAATGTTCTTGATATTGGTTGTGGGCCAGGTTTTTTCTCTTTTTATATGGCAAAAAAAGTAGGAAAAAATGGAAAAGTCGTAGCTTCAGATATTCAACAGAAGATGCTTGATCAATTAAAAAATAAAATAAGTAGTTTAGAGATTGAAAAAAGAATCAAAATACATAAATCAAGTAAAAATAAAATTGGTTTAAATGAGAAATTTGATTTTATTCTAGCTTTCTATGTTGTGCATGAAATTGAAAATAAAAAAGGTTTCTTTAATGAAATATATCGATTAACTAAATCTGGAAAAAATTTCCTTGTTGCAGAGCCAACTTTTCATGTCTCAAAAAATAATTTTGAAGAATCACTTGAAATTGCAGAAGAATCAGGGTTTAAAATTATTAGTAGACCAAAAGGAGTTTTAAGTAGATTCGCGCTATTGAGAAGAATCTAATTATGATGAATCTTCTTTTTGCATTGCTTCTGTATTTTTAGGAGGCGGTTTAACATCTATCTTTTTCTCTTCTTCTTTCTCTTTTCTTTTAGAGATAGACCAGAAAAAAATAATCATCACAATTATTATAGTAAATATAAGAATAGATCCCCAACCAATAATCTTAGAAAATAAACTTTCTTCAACTTGATTTGCCACTTCATTAATTCCTTCTGTATTATTTGATTCTGTCTGATTTGTTTCATTAAAATCATTTTCAACTTCTGTCTCATTTGATGTTTGATTTATAGTTTCATTCAAAGTCTCATTTTCTTCTTCAATATCTTCAACATATGAAATTGTACCATTGTTGCATTCTTTGACAATTATTATAACATTGCCATTTGTAGCAGAAAACAACTCAACAACATATTCAATATCTTCAACAGTTACTTTTTTTTCAATTTCATCTTTATTTAAGTTTATTTTTTCCTGTCCAACAAAACCTTTGACCTCTGCATTTCCGGGATAATCTCCTTCAACATCTGTAATATAAACAATATAATCTCCAAATGATGCACTTTCATCAATTTCAATATTTTCAGAATCTCCATCAATTTCAATATTTGCAATATACCCTGAGGCATTAATTAACTCAATTGTTCCCTCGCCATTTTGAATTTCAAAATCACTTGAATTATCTTCATCAGTAAGCACGAATCTTTCACCATCAATCATTAAATTAGCATAATAAATTCCACCTCCTGCAGCAGATGAATACGAAGAAATAACCCCAATTTTCAACCCATTCACTGAAGCAGATTCAAAAACATTAATCTCTTTTTTATCCTCATCAAAATTCGTTGAACAAACATAACCTGCAGATATAAATCCAATTAAAAATAAAATTAATATTAAACTAAAACATTTTCTCATGTTTATTATAGAGAAAGAATGTTATAAGTTTTTTGGAAAATAAAATAAGTTCTTTATTAGAAAATTATAAAAGAAGATTTATCTTAAAACCTAATGGAGGAATTGGTAAGAGAAATTTCAAATAAAATCTCTGATTATTCTTTTTACCAAATTGAATTTACACAATACTGCTTAGGAAGAATGAAAGAGAGAAATGTTGAAAAATCTCTTGTGATGACAACTTTATTTTCTAAAAATAAAATGTATTATGTTAAAGAACAATCAATTCTTCATAAAGGAATTGTAGAGAAGCGACATAAATTAATCTTTAAGATTAGTTCAAGTTATTCTTTGATAATTATTGTTGTATTTTACCCAAAGATTTTAAAGGTCGTTAATGTTATTAAAACTAGTAAGGGGTTGGAGAAAAAATGGCAAAAGAAAATATTAAAATAGATTACAACCAAGATGAAGATATGCTCTATTTATCGAGGGAAGCTAATGTTAAATTTAGTTTTGATATTGAATTGCCCCAAGGGGATATTGTAGTGGATTTTGGGTTTAATGGACAGATTGTTGGGCTTGAATTTTTTAATGCTTCAAATTATTTTTCTTTTTTGAAAAATTTAAAAAACAAAAAAATAAAAGGAAAAATGAGTGTTCAATACGGAA
>CAZWYG010000071.1:0-3347 GCA_964638105.1 Candidatus Woesearchaeota archaeon | reverse complement strand
GAACCTGCGACCTACTGCTTAGAAGGCAGTCGCTCTATCCAGGCTGAGCTACAGGACCATTGGTCTAACGAAGACTGGATATCCAGGCTCGAGGTATTACGCGAGCACATCCAACTTCAGAGCATCAATCGAGCGTGGTGCCGAGTTGAGCTACAGGACCTTGATTAAAAAAGAATAAATTGTCTTTAAAACTTTTCCTAAATCTCAAATTTATCCAAATCATCTGCTAGAGAAGTTTTCTTGAAAATTCTTTTTGCTTCTTCAAGAATTGTCTTGTTCTTTAAATCATAACGTCCACTTAAATGCGTCAAAACCAACTTTTGTGCATTTGCTTTTTTTGCTATATTCGCTGCTTGTTCTGAAGTTAGGTGTTTATGTTCTCTTGCTAATTCTTTATTATCGCTTCCGTAAGTTGAATCACAAATCAATAAATTGGAATTATCCACAAACTTTGCAACCTTTTCATCAAATTTTGAGTCAAGAACAAAAGAAACTTTTTTGTCCCCTTCTCTGTAAGTTAGGTTTTTAGCAGAATATTTCTTGCTTTTGTAGATAATATCTTTCCCATTTTTTAATTCTTTTAGATGAACTCCTGTTTTAATTTTATTTTTTTCTAATTTTTTCTTGTCAATTCTTAATTGTCCTTTTTTTACAAATGAATAAGAATTGCAAGGTGTTCCGTGAACAACTTTTCTCGAAGACAAAATAAAATCCTTATTCTCAAAAAAATTTCCATCTCCAACTTCCTTAACTTCAAAATTAATTTTTCCAGAAAAAACAAAAACATCTAACATTTTTTTCATAAATTTCTTTGTTCCTTTTGGGCCGTAAATCAGAAGTTTTTTCTTATAATCATTTGCAGCTAGTGTTTGCAATAAACCTGGAATTCCTAGAACATGGTCTCCGTGCCAGTGAGTTATGAGTATTTTTGTTATCTTCATTGGATTTAATCGAGCTTTACGAAATTGTCTTTGTGTTCCCTCGCCACAGTCAATTAATATGTTTTCATTTTCCCAACTAAGTAAAATCGCAGTGTGATTTCTCTTTGCAGTAGGAATCTGTGCTGATGTTCCTAAAAAAGTAATTTTAATTTTTGATGCCATAAATTAAGAAAGAATTATTGTTTAAATGTTTTTGGAGTTCGCACTAAACAAAACTCTGAATTGCGAAAACTAAAACAACGCTTAAGCTGATGTAGAAGCAGGAGCGATAAAGATTATCACGTCCCCACGAAGAAACGTCAAACCAATGTTTCTTTTTATTTCGCCGTCTTCCATTTCTTTTGTGTTGTCCAAAACTAAGTTTGGATGTATGTCAAAAGCAAGCAAAGTTCCGACGAACTGCTTTCCGCCTTTCAAATGCACTAAAACCTCTTTGCCTTTAGAGTTGTTTAACAAATCCAAAGGACGTTCGATTCCATTAGCCATAAAGCATGACAATTAATCTGTTTTTAAATTTTGTGTAACAAAAGTTCTAATGATTACTCTAATATCCGACGTAAAAAGTCTTTTTTAATAGAAGCAAAAGTTTTTATGCCTCACCAAATCTAGATGCTCAACGTAAACACTTTTGCAATTGAAACCGAAGGCAAAAGTTTTTAAACAAATTTCATTAAATATTCTTATGAAAAGATCAAGAAAAGATACAGGAAAGAAATATAAGAAAGCAAGAAAGAAAAAGTCTCATGAGAAGTCACCTCAAAAAAGGAATGTAAAGTTGGGAGAGGATAATAGAAAGACAAAGAATGTAATTGGAGGGAATAAGAAAACTGTTTTATTTAATTCAAATAAGGTTAATTTGAAAAAAGATAAAAAAATTCAAACTGTAAAAATAAAAAATGTTCTTGAGACACCAGCAAATAGATTTCTTGCAAGGCAAAATATTTTGACAAAAGGAACAATCATTGAAACAGATTTGGGAAAAGCAAAAATTACAAACCGTCCTTCACAAGAAGGTCAAGTTAATGGGATTTTAATTGAGTAACTTTCACTATTTTTTCATAACAATAAAAAACGAAAACTTTATAAAAGAATTTTGATTTATTTCATTTATAAAGTTTGTTGTTAACTCATCAATACTGAAATTCTAAGATGGCGGGAATAAAAAAATGTCCAGATTGTGGAAGTATAAATTTAACTTATGATTCTCATCTCGGAGAGATTATCTGTAATGATTGTGGGCTTGTTGTCGAAGACAAAATGGTTGATTCTGGAATTGATTTGGCAGGTAAATTCGATAAGTCAGAGAAGAAAGGTAGAGGCGGGGCTCCGATTTCAATGCAAAAGTTTGATAAGGGTTTGACTACAAATGTTGGAGAGATTTCAGATATTTACAAACTTGAGCCAGGTCAGACTAGAAAGTTTTTGCGTTTGAAGAAATGGCAAGAGAGAGTTTCGACTTCAATTGAGAGGAATCTTCGTCTTGCAATGGCTGAGTTGCGTGTTATTTCTTCTTATCTTAATTTACCAAATGTTGTTCGAGATGAAGCTTCAAGAATTTATAATTATGTTTTGCAAAGAGGATTGGTTCGAGGTCGAAGCATGGAATCTGTGATTGCAGCTTGTCTTTATGCAGCGTGTCGTTCGTATAACATTCCGAGAACTCTTGATGAGATGGCAACAGCGTCGGATGTTGAGAGAAAAGAGATTGGCAGAACGTATAGATTTGTCATAAGGAAATTGGGAATAAAAGTTAAGCAGAGTTCACCAAAGGATTACATTTCGAGATTTTCATCTGTTTTGAAGTTGTCTCCAAAAACTCAGAATGATGCTCTTAAAGTTTTGAAGCAAGCAGAAGAAGTTGAGTTGACGTCTGGAAGAGGTCCAGCTGGAATTGCAGCGGCTGCACTTTACGTTGCTGCTTTGATAAATGATGAAAAGAAAACTCAGCGTGAGGTTGCGGATATTGCAGGAATAACAGAGGTTACAATAAGAAATCGTTACAAAGAATTAATTGAAAAACTTAACTTGGAAGAAAAAATAAAGCAAAAAGAAAAAGAGTTGAGTAAAAAGAAAAATAAGGATTAAATTAATTCTTATAATATTTATTCTTTATTTGGATTAGCAACTTTCCCTAAAAATAAAATGTTTCCTGTTTCTTTTTCCTGGATTATAAATATAAATGGGTGGTCCGCCTTAAATATATTCTTTGGAGCAATACCGCTTGTTTCCATACCTACAGCAGTTGCAGCAGCTGCTTCTGTTCCTTTTTCATCAACTTTAACATAAGCTTGGTGAATTACATTAGAGATAAGTAAATCCTTGTTGCCAGTCATTCCTGAAAAATCTGCTGAATCTGAAAAAGCAGTTGGCATTCCCAAATTAGTTAAAGTTTCTTTCATAAAATAT
>CAZWYG010000070.1:0-3488 GCA_964638105.1 Candidatus Woesearchaeota archaeon | reverse complement strand
TATTTATACAACCACAACCACATTTATCCTCAAAATAAGTTGTTCCATCTTGACAATTAAAATCAATAACAGCACATTCTTCTGTACTTTTACCAATGTAATTTTTATCAGGATTATTATAATCACATTTATTTAACAAAACAAATAGTGCTATTAATAAAACAATTATTGTGATAATTATAATAATCAATCTCTTTTTATCCATACACAATATTAATAATAAGTTTATTTAAATTTTTCTAATCTTTCCAACATCTCGCGCGTAGAGCGACTTCTCTATTCATACCTAAGCGCATCAACAGGACTTATTCTCGACGCATTAATAGCAGGAATTACACCTGAAACTGCACCTGTAAAAGTCGCAAATGCGATGCAAGTCACAAATAACCAAGTAGGAAAAGCAGGTTGCAAAAATCCATAACCTAAACTATCTAAAATAAAACCTCCAAAAGAAGATAGCCCCCAACCAACTAAAACTCCCACAATTCCAGAAACCAAACCCAAAAATCCAGACTCAAATAAAAAAATTCCAAAGATATCAGAATTTCGAGCACCTATAGATTTCATAATTCCAATCTCTTTAATTCTCTCTAAAACAGAAGTTATCATCGTGTTCGACGTGTTAATTGCAGAAACCAATACAGAAATTAGAGCAATTAAAATAATAAAACCAATAACAATATCAAGTGCACTCGAGTAACCCTCGATTAAATCATTAAAAGACTGAACAAAAAAATCCTCTTTCCCTTCGTCAACATCACGTTCATTCCTAAGAGATTTTTCTATCCTTTCAACTATGTTATCCATGTCGTCAATATCTGCTTTTGCAATAATCCAAAAATAAGTCAAATTCTCATTTGGATAAAGTTTCTCCAGGTAATCATTTGAAATATAAATCTGTGCATCATCCTGTGGACTTCCAACTTGCTCTGCAAATCCAACTACTTTCAAATCAACACCATTAATCTCCAATTCTTGATTAAGTTTAATTGCTTTTGGAAAAATCTTATCATCAATCATATAATTATAACCAAGAACAATTTCTCTTTTCCCGTCAATAAACTGTCTGCCCTTTTCTATTCCAATGTTAGACGACTCCATAAAAAGCGGTTTCTTTGACTCATAACTAAATAAAGCAGTATACAAAATTTCATCTTGTTCTTTTACCTGGGCTGTCTTAAAATAAGAACCACTAACTTCATAAACACCAGCAACTCTTTCAATCGCGCGAATATCATCTTCATTAAAAACAACATTACTCTCAAATGTTGAAAGCGCCCCACCCTTTGGCTGAATAATTATTTTATCTGCTGACGACCCTTCTGTTAAATCTCCAATATAACCATAAAGCCCAAGCCCGAAACTAATAAAAATAAACACAGTCGAGATTCCAACAAAAATCGAGAGAATTGTAAAAAAACTTCTAACTTTTTCTTTTCTTAATTTGTCAAGTGAATACTTTGCAGTTCTTACTGATATCATTTTCTAATAATGGATTGATCGAAATCCTCTTTATTTAATTTAAAACATTTTGAACAACAGTCAATCAACTCATTTGATAATGAAAATGGGCTATTTCTTATTCTGTCGAAGTAAGTGAATAAACAAACTTCAATTCCTCTTTTTTTTATGTCCCTAATTATCGGGCAAAAATCAGTATCTGATGAAATAAGAATTATCTTTTTAATTTCAGGAAAATCTTCTTTAACATGACTTAAATCAATTGTTAACAAAGTATCAACCCCTTTTTGTTTGTAAATATATTTTCCATTAATATTCAATCTCTGAACTCGCCCTTCTTTTATTTTTACAATCCTGTACTCTTTGAGCAATTGAATAAAAGATTCATATCCTTTTTTTCTTTCTCTTTCTTCTGAAGTTGGAGGTGTTCCTTGAAAAGGAGGAGCAACATAAATAAAAATCTGTTTACAGAATAAGTTTAATCTCTTAGATAAATTCTTAGCAAGTTCTACATAATTTACTTTAATTTTTTTGCCTTTTCCAAAATGCTTTGAAAGTTTATACAAAAAACCTTCATCAATAAAAACTAGTGTGTTCTCCATAAAACTCCTAAAAATTTAATTAGAAAAAAAGCATCTAGTGACCCCGTAGGATCACTAGGGAACATCTTGAATATTCTAAGCCCATGTTCTTTATAAAATTTTTGATTTTTCATTTTCTCAAAGCCTCCACTGGATTTTGTCTTGCAGCACTAATCGCAGGAATAATTCCAGCAGCAGCCCCTATTAAAAAACTACCAACCAAAGCAAAGAAAATAAATAAGAAATTTATCTCTGGTTTTGTCGTCGCACCAACATAACTATTAATTGCAAGTGTTCCAACATAACCAATAATTAATCCAAAAAGAATTCCAAGTGCACCACCAACTAATCCAAGAAAACCAGACTCAACAAAAAACAAACTTGCTATATGAGAGTTCCTCGCACCAATTGCTTTCATTA
The DNA here is from genome assembly GCA_964638105.1 of Candidatus Woesearchaeota archaeon. Lineage (GTDB taxonomy): Archaea > Nanobdellota > Nanobdellia > Pacearchaeales > GW2011-AR1 > ARS1301. Next base: position 1,026 of record CAZWYG010000070.1, on the reverse strand, counting down.
TTCCAATTTCTCTTTTTCTCTCAACAACCGACGTCGCCATTGTATTAATAATTCCTATTGCACCAATAACAATTGAAATAGAAGCAATAATTATAATAAAAATCGCAATTGCATTCAAAACACTATTCACTTGTTCCATTGTCGACTCTGGCGTCGAAACCTCAAAATCCTCTTCACCTTTTTTAACATCTCTTCTATCTCTTAAAAGTTTTTCAATGTCCTCTTTTACTCTATCAAGTGAATCCTTGTCCTTAACCTTAACAGCAATTATATCGACATCATCATCATAATTCACTAAAGAATCCAAGTCCTCATCAGTCATTAAAATCATATTATCAAAAATAAAACTTCCTTTTTTCTCTAAAATTCCAATAACAGTAAATTTCTTTTCTTCAATAAGAATCTTTTTACCAAGTTCAATATCTTTTCCAAAACCATTTGTCTTTGAGCTTGCAAGATTGTGCCCAATTGCAATTTTCCCAAAATCATCAGCATACAAAATCCGACCAGATTCTACTTCAAGACCTGTCTCTTCATATACTTCCTCTTCCAAGCCATCAATAATATTAACTGCATATTTGAACTCAAGAAAATCATTATACTCTACTTCTACAAATTCAATATTTCTCGGAATAACAAATTCAACAGAACTTAATTTATCAATCGCTTCTGCATCTTCCCTAGTCAAAGGATTTGCAACAGTCGAGCCCGGTGAACCATAATTCAAACCACCTGCCTGAACAGATATAATCTGCGTCGACGAAACACCAAACTGAGCATTCACAGCTGCCTTCAAACCACCACCTAAAGTAACCAATGAAACAACAGCCACAATTCCAATAAAAATCCCAAGCAAAGTTAACCAACTACGAATTCCTCTCCTTCTCAAATTCTTAAATGAAAATAAAAAATAATTTACCATCTTTTCAATTATACAAATAGAAAATAGATTTTAAATATTTGGTGTGGGATTATTTTTTGTTTATCCTGAATGTTCTTTTTCATGTTCTTCTTTACTCATTATAG
>CAZWYG010000069.1:0-3513 GCA_964638105.1 Candidatus Woesearchaeota archaeon | reverse complement strand
TTTGAAAACAATTTATTTCCAAGCTCTTCCATAACTTTTTTGCCAGCATCCTTGAAAAAAAATCCTTTCCACTTGCCAGCCTCTTCTGTGTAAGCTCCATCATCATCCATTATGTCAACTATTGGCAACTTATTCTCCTTTCCAAATTCAAAATCCTCTTCACCAAAATTAGGCGCAATGTGAACAATTCCTGTACCATCTTCGACATTCACAAAATCCCCATTATAAATTTGATAAGCTGTCCCTGAATTCTCGATTTCCTTGTTTTCCAAATCAAAAAGAGACTCATACTTCAAACCAATTAATTCACTTCCTTTAAATTCTTTTAAGATATTAAAATTATCTTCAAGAATATCTTTTGCTCTTTCTTTTGCTATAATATATTTTTCTCCTTCATAATTCACAAGCAAGTAATCAATTTTGTTATTAACTGCTAATGCAAGATTACCTGGCAGAGTCCACGGCGTTGTTGTCCACGCGAGCACATAAGCTCCTTCAAATTTTTTATTTTGTTTTAATTTAAATTTTAGAACAACAGAATCTTCACTAACATCTCGATAAGAACCACTATCCATTGTTATCTCAAATTTTGAAAGAGGAGTAGCACATCGAGGACAATGAAGCGACGTTCGAAAACCTTCGTAAATCAAACCTTTTTCATAAAGTTGCTTGAATGCCCAAATAACACTTTCCATAAAACTAATATCCATTGTTCTGTAGGGTTTGTCCATATCAACCCATCGCGCAATTCTGTCAACATACCATTTCCATTGCCCAGAAACATTATCCACATAGCACTTGCATGAATCAACAAATTTTCCAACCCCTAATTTATCAATATCTTTTTTATTTTTCAAATTCATTTCTTTCTCAACTTGGTTCTCAGCTGGCAAACCATGACAATCCCATCCCCAATCTCTCTCGACACGAAAACCTTTCATTGTCCAGTATCTTGGAATGACATCTTTTACAATACTTGGCAAAAGTGTGGCATAATGAGGCAATCCAGTAATAAATGGCGGCCCGTCATAAAAAACATAATTTCCTTTTGGCTTTTTACCTGCAGGTTTCTCAACAGATTTTTTAAAAATACTATTCTTCTTCCAAAAATTCGAAGCCTTTTCTTCGTGTTTCATATCCATTTTATTTTAAGTTTTTTTGTTTTTTAAATTTAAGGCAACCACCCCATCCAAAAATAATCTCTAAATATATCACATAATTCTCTTGCTTTCTGGAATTCTTCTCTTATCAGCCTTTCCACAATATCATATCCCACTCTATTAACAGAGCTGCGCAAAACACCTCTATTGACAAATTGATCTGCTAATTTTTTTGCTTCAACATATCTTCCTTTTTTTAAGACAGAAGCAAAATCCTTTTTTTGCTGAGCAGTCAAGCTGCGATGTTGTTTTAATTCTTGCCCTAAATTATAAATTAAATTAGATGTCATTTTCTGAAGTCGGTGTTTTACCACTAATTAAATAATAATAGATAAAATAGCAACTGCTAAGAAATTCCCTATTATAAAATTCTTAGCTGTTGTCATAAATAGAAACATAAAACAGGTTTTTTAAAATTTACTCTTCAAACCTCTTAAGAAATTCTTCCTCTGCAAAATGCAGTTTTCCTGAAATAACAAAACAAAATGGTTTTCTAATCTTATAATCTTTAAACTCTTCCAGAGTTCTCATATAAATTTTCTTATCTTTTGTTCCAAGCATTGAGCAAACCAAAAATTTTCCTAACTTAATTTTATGTTCTTCTAAAGATTTCTCTAATTGCTTAATTGCTTTTTCAAATGGCAAACCAATATCAACTAAAATTAAAGTGTGCGCACCAATTTTATTATTGTCTTCTAAAACTTCCATAAAACTAGTAGGTTCAAAACTTTTTTTCCATGCAGGCATTGAAGTCACTTTTCCAAATTTATAAATCTGCAAGCCAGTCTCACCAACTGCATCAAATACAGAACCTGCATAAATTACACGGCATTTAACTCGCGAGTGTTTTGCTTCATCTAAAAGAGTAATATGTGTCGTCGCTGACAATGGTGCACCATAAACCAAGATGGCAACATCTTTCTTGCGCGACTCATCAATAATTTCCAAATTCTCAATCTTATCTCGATTCGCAACTTCAATTTTCTTTCCAATAAATCCTTTCAAAACATTTTCTGCATAAGGAAAATTCACAGTGTAATTCTCAAGATAAATCTTCTTGCACGTCTTCAAAATCTCCATTCCTTCGACAGAAATTCCTTTCAAATTCAAACCAAGTCCAATTAAGTATAACATATTATAAGTTGTCAAGAGGGCTTTTTATATTTTTAATTGAAGCTTGCGATATTTGAGTATAAATTTGAGTAGTTTTAATATCAGAATGTCCAAGAAGTTTTTGAATAATTCGTAAGTCCGTTCCTTGTTCTAAAAGGTGAGTAGCAAAAGAATGTCTTAACAAATGAGGGTAAACTCTTTTTCTAATTCCTGCTTTCTTAGAAGAATTTTTTAGAATTGCTTGGATTGTTGCAGAAGTTAATTTCCCTCCACGATTTGAAGGAAATAAAATCTTTGAGTTATTCAGTTTAGAATAGTTTTGAAGTTCTTCCTGAATTGATTTTGGAAGTTTAACAAAGCGGTCTTTTTTGCCTTTCGCAAGTTTTATATGAATTAATAGCTCTTGAAAATCAATATCTTCTTTTTTTAGGTTGACAACTTCACTAACCCTTAAACCACACCCATAAAGAAGTTTTATTATTAATTTATGTTTAATATTTGAAGTTGATAAAATCAACTTCTTAATTTCTTCAATAGTTAAGATATTTGGTAAAGTGTTATTTTTCTTTGGATTTGGAAGATTAAGCTTTTGATTTAAAACTTTATCAAAGAAAAATTTTATAGCAAACAGGTCTCTCCGAACGCTCGAAGGATTTTTATTCTGAAGATTTTCTTGTATGTAATCTTTAACAACATTTTGATTTAAACCTTTCCTCTTGGCAAATTTCAAAAATGCTTCAACAGAAAATAAATAACCTTTGATAGTTTTCTTTGAAAAATTTCTTATCTCTAATTCTCTTTTCAGTTTAGATAGTAATCCATTCATATAATTTATAATAACTTTTATATTATATATAATTTCCCGTATAGGAAGGTTATCATAAATAAACTTATGATAACTTTATGTTATGTCTAATTCAGAATTCGGGCTAAAAGGGTAATTATAGAAAACCGAAAGATTTATTCTTTGTTTGGAATCAACGCAGTTCCTGAAGCATATTGTATTGTTCTTCCCATATATGCAACAGTAACAACCACATTGTAATTCACAACAACTTCTGCGTTCTCAGGGACTTTTCCAGAAAAAATATTTAAAATGTCTTCATTAGTCTCGCCAGATCGTGCATGTACGCCCTTAAGTTGAAAATCATGTTCTCTTCCAGCAGATGCACAATATTCTGTTAGACTAACATTCAATATTTTTTCTAATGGAAAATTAGTTTCTGCCATACAATAAAAG
>CAZWYG010000068.1:440-3573 GCA_964638105.1 Candidatus Woesearchaeota archaeon | reverse complement strand
ATACATCACTCTCAAAAGAAATTTCTTTGCAATTAGGGTGGGGCAAGCAAAGCGAGATTTAGGTGGGAAAATAAATAACAAAGAAATTTTTTTATAAATTAAAAAATGAAATTAAAATTTTTTCTAAACAGCGAAAGAAAAAAACAATACACCTTACAAGAAGAAATCAATAGTGAGAAAACAAAAGACGCTCACTACAAATTTGTTAAAATAAGAAATGCTCCTGGTAATTTTAAACGGAAAAACTAAAACAACTTTTTCTGCTCTTCAACACTTCCTTCAATCTGAGCAACACCATACTTTCCATCATATCCTGGCTTAACTTTTATCTTCCCCTCACGATTCAGTAAAATCAAATTAACTAATTTCTCCTCAATAAAATTTCCTAATTCTTCCTTAGAAACATTTAACAAAATATTAAATTCATTTTCAAAATTCTTAATTAAACCATTGTAAATTTCCCAAACTCTCTTTGTATTAATTCCACAATCAAAATGCATTGCAATTATCTCGTGCAAAGGCAAAATCTTAAACTCAAGTTTATCCTCCTCTGCTTTAGTTCCTCCCAAATCCTCAACACGACTCTCAACACCAATTGTCAATTTCTTTTTGCACTTTGGACAAATTTCATTTATCTTTTCTGAATCCTGAGGCGAGCAAGAAAAACCACACTTTGCATGACCATCCCAATGATACTTTCCATAAGCTGGCTCAGTCTCAACAGTTCCAATAAAAGAATTCTCTCTTATTTGTTTAATCAACTCTGAAAAAGAATTCGTCTTTCTAAAAATCGTCGCCTCTCTTCCAAGCCGCCAAGGCCAAAACGAATGCGAATCAGAAAAAGAAACAATAGAAATTTTATTTTTCTCAAATTCAGGAATTTTCAAATTCATTTCCCTGTCAGAAGAAATTCCAGTTTCAATTGCATGAATATTTTGAACCTGTTCTCCAAACGCCTCCCGAAGGGAATTAAATCCAGACTGAGAACCAAACACTCCAAAATACGGTGTCCAAATATGCGCAGGTATAATCTCAATTTCATTTGAAATATTTTTCATCTCCTTTACAAACTCCTCACACGAAATTCCAAAAATTGGTCTTCCATCATAATCCCGACGACCTTTTGTATCAAGATAAGAATTTATTTTTTCAGCAACTTCAACTGAAGGAACTAATAAATTCAAATGAACTTTTCTTCCACGACCATCTTGCGAATAAATCAACGAAATCTCTCCAGTAACAATAAAAGGAAAATCATCGAGATAGTAAAAACCTTTTCCATTAGATTTCAATTTCTTTATTTCTTCAATCCAAATAGGATGAGTAAAATCTCCAGTTCCTAATAAATTCAAACCCTTTATCTTCCCCCATTTAACAAGATTCTCAAAATTCAACTCTTTTGAACAAGCCCTTGAGAAACGCGAGTGAATATGCAAATCAGAAAACATCCAATCGTTCGACGACGCTTCGGCAAACAACGTAGAAAAATCTTTTTCTGCATTTTTATTTTCCATTTAAGAAATAAAACTAAAGAAGTTAAATAATTATTGATTCTCTAAGAATTCTTTATTCTTTTCAACCATAAATTCGTAATTTGGGCACTTAAGATATTTACAAAAGAAAACATGATGAGCCATTCTCCATTTTGCCCTATGAACATGACACCTCTCATCAAAAACCTTTTCACCTATAGGTAATTTATGAGGAAGATAATGAGGAGGACAGCATCTTTCCTCACTAATAACAATCTTATCTTTAATATTCATAAAATATCCATTTTTATTTTCCATTTAAGAAAAAAATAAGTTGGTTAAAATAATTATTGTTTTTGAATTAATCTCCTATTCGATTTATTTTCTTTTTTCAATCCATTCAGGCAATTTTTCTCCACATATCTTAGAGGCCTCATTAATAAGGATTTTCTCTAAATAAGTGGGTTGTTTTTTCCCAAGGTATAAATCCACGCTCAAGTGTCCGGTAGTATGGCAATCTGAGAGCCCATAAAGACATCCTAATACAATGTAAAATTTTGTAATATCTTCCAAAACCTTTTTTGGATTTGTTCTAATCTTTTTAATTATTTCCATTTTAACTTTTTTATTTAATGAATTTTTTAATTAACTTACTTTGTTCATTTAGAGCAATCTTTCTTACTTCATTTGTTCTGAAAGCTGCACAAGGTCTATTATATTTTCCTCCGAAGACATCATACTTAGAAAGAACTAAAGAACCTATACCATTAACAAATCCATACAAAGTTGCTAATGTTAATGTAACCTTTCCGAATTCCTTGAATAAATTTTCCATCTTAATTTTTCCATATTTAGTTAATAATCAATAGGAATTCAACTAATTAAAAGATTTGATTAATATTTTTGTCAAAAAGATAAAATTTATAAATAAATTATTTTTATGTAAATTATGGTTAGAAAATCTGTAAAAATAGATGAAATTGATAGGAAAATTTTGAAGGAGTTAGATAAAAATTCTCGGCAGACAGATTCTGAAATATCAAAAAAAGTAAAAACAAGCAAGCAGGTTGTAAATTACAGAATTTCTAATTTAATAAAAAAAGGTGTAATCAAGAATTTTTATACAATAATAAATGCAGGTAATTTAGGTTTTGATTCGTATTATGTTTTTTTGCAACTTGAAAACATAAATAAAAGTGAGCAGAAAATTCTTTTAAAGAAATTAATTGAATTGAATTTCGTTGGGTGGATGGTAGAAGGAATTGGAAAGTGGGAGATGATCCTTCTTGTTTTTGCGAAAAATATAGAAAAATTTAAGGAAAACCTTCAACAGATAGTTTCAATCTCTAAAAACAAAATCTCTGATTATAAATTTAGTTTATTGGTACAAGCTGAACATTTAGGTTACAAACAAATAAAACAAAATAAAGGAAGAGGAGTAAAACAAAGTAGCAAGAGAGTCATAAAACTTTTGAATGAAAAAGAGAAAGGGATATTGAAATATCTCTCTCAAAATGCAAGAGATTCTATTGTGAATATATCTGAAAAGGCAAAGATTCCCATTCATGTAGTTAAATATAATCTAAAGAATCTAACAAAGACTAATTTAATTGAGGGATTTAAACCAAAATTAGATTTGAATTTACTTGATTATCAATGGT
>CAZWYG010000068.1:0-430 GCA_964638105.1 Candidatus Woesearchaeota archaeon | reverse complement strand
TTACTTTTGATAAATCTCAAAGAGAATGCGGGTTCCAAAGTAAAAAACAATTTTTTTAATTTTTGTAAAAGCGAAAAAGAAGTGTACTATCTCACAAATACCCTCGGAGAATATGATTTAATGATTGATATACATGTAGAAAAGATAAGCCAACTAAAAGATTTTATTTTTAAAATAAAAGAAAAATTTCCAGAGATTATAAAAAAATACGAATTACTTAATGTATTTGAAGAACATAAAATAAATTACTTTCCTTACTAAGCTTCATTTCAAAAGTTCAATAAACCCGTCCCCGATGCCCAATTTCCAAAACAAAAACCAATAACCTATCTTTTTCAACCTTATACAAAATTCTAAACTTTCCTTCACGCAAACTTCTCAATCCAAAAAGATTTCCAGAAAGAGGTTTCCCAAATCCTGGATTATTTTT
>CAZWYG010000067.1:1441-3691 GCA_964638105.1 Candidatus Woesearchaeota archaeon | reverse complement strand
GCAGAGAAAACTTTTAGAAGAGCAACAAAAAATGTTAAAGAAAGGAGATGAAGAAGCAAATCCATTGGATGAGGATTTTTTGAAAGCAATTGAGATTGGAATGCCTCCTACAGGAGGTCTAGGTTTAGGAATTGACAGAATGGTTATGCTTCTTACTGGACAGGATTCAATTCGTGATGTAATACTTTTTCCTTTTATGAAACCTGAAAAGAAGTGATGAATGGTCTAGATAAGACATGGTTGAAAGCATTAAAATATTTTGCAGATAATACTCGTGCTTGGATTATTGCATTAAAAGAAGATGATGAAAAAGAATTTAGAAAAATATTGCCAAAAGATTTAGAAGATACTTTTATAGAATATAAATATCTAGATTTTAAAGGAAAAACAAAATATATAATAACCCAAGAGGGGTTGCAAGAATTAAGGAATCTTGAACAATACGTGATAGACATTGGACTTTGTGAATTGCAATAATAGCCTTAATAGTCTCTTTATTCTCCTTAGCAAAGAGTTTTGGATATATCTAATAAAACCGTAACCTCTCTTTTGATATGATGAAACAAAAAAGGAAAAAGATAAGTAAGAAACAACTTAAGGTAATTAGATATAATTATTATCGTAAATCTATAAATAAAGACAGAAAAACAATTATTTATTTTTTATTGGGCACCCCAAGTTTGGCAACTGTTTTTTTAATCCTTTGGTCATCTACTAATTTTATCTTCTTCTTAATCGGAAGCATTTTACTTTTTATCCTAGAAGGGATTCTTGTTTATCAGGCATTAATGAGAACTAAAAAAAGACTTATCAAAAGATTTTCTTAAAATGCCACAACTTACAATAACCCGCGACCAAGCACTCGGCCTTCTAAAATTCTAAAACATAAATTTTATAAAGTTGTATCAATTGATATAACTATGTTGAAGATATTTAAAATGAGAAAAGGCGAAGAGAACAATATCCTTAGATATCCGCGACTGGACAGTGTGCTAATGGTTGAAAAATTGATTTACGACACCAGCGGAGAGTTCAGGAAAAAACAATTATGGGAACAGCTTCCTAAAAAGATGATGTACCAGACTTTCTCTGTGATTATTGACTATCTCCTTTATTCTGGAAAAATCGCAGTTGACAGCGAAGGAAAAATCGGATGGATCTGGGATCCTGAAGGAGTAGAAAGATTTCTAAAAAAACCTAATTTATTATGGAGAAAAAATGCAAAGTAGAATTGCATTCGGAGATGAAAACCTAAGAAAGGAATTAGAAAAATTAAAAGATGTCAAAGAAGATAAATTATATAGACAATTAATTAAGGCTTTTGAAAATCTTGAAGAGGATGCTTTCTGCGGAGTACAGATTTCAAAAAAACTAATTCCAAAATATTACCAACAAAAATTTGGGCCTCTGACAAATTTATGGAAATATAATCTTCCTGATGCGTGGAGACTGATATACACAATAAAAAACAGCAAGGTAGCAATTCTTTCAATTGTCCTAGAATGGATGGATCACAAAACTTATGAAAGACGATTCAAATATTAATTAAAATGACACTACCAATATCCCGAGACCAAGCAATTGAACTTTTGAAAAAGTTTCCACAAGATGAATATGACATGATTCATTATCTTGAGTCAGAGGCAATTATGCGCGGACTTGCGCAAAAGTTTGGAGAGGATATTGAGTATTGGGGGATGCTCGGGCTTTTGCATGATGTGGACTGGGCAGAGACTAAAAATAATATTCCTGAACATATTGAAATAGCAAAGGTAATTCTGAAAGACACTGGTTTTGATGAGGATTTTATTTCTGTTATTGTTGCGCATGGGTATGGTTATGAAGAAAAACCAAAAGATTTTGACAAAAAAAGAGAAAAAAGAATTGAGCACGCGCTGGCTGCTGCTGAAACTTTGACAGGACTTATTCATGCTTATGCTCTTATGAGAGGAAAGAAAATTTCAGACATGAAAACAAAAGGGCTGAAGAAAAAATTCAAGGACAAGAGTTTTGCTGCGAAAATTCGGCGAGACATAATTGAAGAGTGCAAGGAAATGGGACTAGAGTTAAATGAATTTTTTGAAATTGCAATTGAATCGATTAAGAAAATAAAAGATAAAGTTGGATTAGAATGACTCTCCTTGACGAATTAAAAAGCGATTGGAAAATTTGTCTATTTATAGGAGCTGCTGCAGCGACTTATGCTGTAAGTGTTATTTATATGGAGGATATTCTTAAATATATTAATGA
>CAZWYG010000067.1:0-1341 GCA_964638105.1 Candidatus Woesearchaeota archaeon | reverse complement strand
TAATAATAATAGCAAACAATAATCAATTTAATTAAGCTGTAAAATTTTTCGTGATAAAAGAAAAGTTTATAATAAATAATTGTCTAATAAAATATGATTTCAACCAGGCAGGGTGAAAGGAAGGGGATATATCGAAAAGCTGAAGGAGTTTTGGATACTTCTAAAAAGAAAAAAGGATTAATGAGAGATTTATATGATGACGTGAATATACGATGTAGGCCACTTACAATAGAAGAAGCTAAAAAACTATTCATTCCCCTAAATTATTGTGAGTTAAAATAAAATGGCATTAATCATAAAATCAAATATAAAGAAAGTTGTTAAAGAACTTCAGGGAAAAGATATTGAGATAACTTCTATTGCAGAGGAAGTTGGAAGAGGAATGGAGATAAAAGTTGAAGAGATGTTAAGAGATGCAATTAAACGAGCAAAGGACAATCATCGACGGACTTTGCATGCAAGAGACCTATGACTTACACAATTAAAGAGGTTATAGATTCAATTAAAGCATCAAGCCAAGCAATTGAAGAAACTTTGAAAAGCTTAGAGGATAGATCTAAAGAAACAAGTTTAGATATTAAAGCTGAAGAAGAGGTAAATTATCTGAGAGGTTATTAAGATGGCAAAAAATAAATTTCCAGTTTTATGGACATTACTTTTGATAGCAGGAATTGTGTGGTTGATTAATGAAATGTTTTATTTTAGTATTAATCTTCCTTGGCTTCCAGTAATTCTGATTGTTATTGCAATTGGAATGATTGCGAATAGATATAGGAAATAATAAAAAGTTTTTAGTTTTTCTATTCTATGGAAAGAATTTCAAAAGAACATAAAAAGAAAATTCTTGAAAAGATTCGCAAAGCAAGTAGTGAAGAATATGAAACTGAATGGGATGATAAAGGAAATATTGGAAAACAGAAGAAAAAAACAAATATCAAAAGAGGGAGTCAATCTCGTGCTCAAGGTGCGAGGTTTGAGTTGAAAGTTCGCGAGGAAATGGAGTCACGGAGTTGGATTTTGACAAAGTGGAGTAATAATGTTGATTTAGAAAAAGGAAAAATTGTTCCTGCAAAAAGAAAATATAATCCTTTCAAAAAAGTTATGGTAATTGGAACAGGTTTTCCTGATTTTATTGCGTTTCGTCGTTATGGTGAGAAGTGCGAAGTTATTGGAGTTGAGTGCAAGATGAATGGAATATTATCTAAGGAAGAAAAAGAAAAGTGTAGATGGTTGATTAATAAAAAAGTTTTTACTGAAATTTTAATTGCTAAGAAAGGTGAGAAACGAGGACAAATTGATTATGTTGATTTTGTTGAGAAGTGGTTAAAATAATTTAGGGTA
>CAZWYG010000066.1:0-3704 GCA_964638105.1 Candidatus Woesearchaeota archaeon | reverse complement strand
ATAATCTCCAAAATATTCTTTCCACGAATAATCATCTTTGTATTTTTAACAGCAAATTAATATATATTTTGTATTAAAGAAGTTTATTTAAATAAAAAAATAATTAAAGTTTATGGGAAATGAAAAAAGAAAAATTTTTTTAACAGGTAATTATCCAATAAGAGGTTTTAAGGACGATTCAATTTATGTTATAACAGATAATTTTGATGGAAAAAGATCAGAAGTTATTACTTCTAAAGAAGATTTTGAATACCCTATTAATTCTAAAGAAAATGGAACTTCCAACCACGTTTATCTTGAGATGCCTCTTAACAGTTTAATAAGTAGATTAGTCGAAGGAAATAATGGAGTAATCGAAGATTTAAGACCTAAATAATCTCCAACATCTTCTTTCCACGAATAATCATTTTTGAATTATTAATCTTCTTCTGCAATTCTTTATCAAGCGTGGCAACAATCATTTCTGGTTTATCCTGAATATACTGAATTATTTTTTTGTCAACATGCCCACGACCAATATCAATTTCTTTAAAATCACCTTTCCTCAAAATCGCAAGCCCGAGCTTTGACTCAGGACTTCCCAACCTCTCAAGTTCACTAATAACTTGCATTGGAATAATAACCTCATATTCCATTAATTCCTCAAAAAAATCTATCTTATTCCTTGCACAACTAATTATAAAATTTGTATCAAGTAAAATTTGTTTCATATAAAATTAAAATCATCAAGTTTAAATAATCTTTTTATTTTTTATATCATGAAAGAGGTAGAAAATATTCTAAAAATTTTTCAAGAAGCAAAAGTTGCAATCAATGAAGGCAATACTTCAACTCTAAGAGCATTAAGTGACCACACAAACAACACTGCTTCTCGAACACACGACCCAGACAACATTGCCGTAGCTGTAATTATTTATGCGCTTAGTAAAATTCTTGAAAGAGAAAATTACCAAACCTATCCAGGTTGGAAAAAATTCTATAAAAACACTCTTGTATATCTTGACAAAATAATAAATGAACTTCAAAATAAAAAAGAAGCCACAGCAACACTAAAACTTATGCGAGGAGAAATTGAAAACATTTCTGGAAAATTAAGAGGTTACATTAGAGATGTTTTTAGAAAAGCAGAAATAAACAAAGCTTCAAAAATTTACGAGCACGGAATTTCACTTGAGAAAACAGCCAAACTTCTAGGAATAACAATGTTTGAACTTGCAAGCTATGCAGGACAAAAACAAGAAAACTACGAACTTGAACCAAATGAAAAAAATCTAAAACAAAGAATTAAATTTATTGAGGATATATTTAAATGAAAATTCGAAAAGCGAAAAAAGAAGATTTGGATGAAATTGTTGAGTTTTATGTAAAATTTCTTAATTATATGAATAAATTTACAAAATTTGCCAAAGATAAAAAAGATAATAAAATAAATAAAAAAGAATTAAAAAAAGTTCTTAATAATAGATTAAAAAAATCAAGTCGTAAGATATTTTTAGTTGCAGAAGAAAACAAAAAACTACAAGGATTCATTGGAGCGGAGATAATGTCTTCAAGAGAAAGTAAAACAAATAAAAAAGTTGTAGAAATTGTAGATATTTATTCTAAAAATAAAAGAAAAGGTATTGGAACAAAATTATATAGAGAAATAGAAAAATGGGCAAAATCTAATGGGGCAGAATTCATTCAATGGGAATTTTTACATGGGAATAAAATTGCCGAAGATTTTTGCATTAAAAATAAATTCAAACGTTTCAGAGTTAAAATGTTAAAGAGATTAAAATGACTCCAAAAAATAAAGCAATAATTTTCGACGCTAGCACAATAATTAGTTTTGCAATGACTTGCATGTATGAAGAATTAAGAAAATTAAAACAAAACTTCAATGGGCATTTTATAATAACTCAAGATGTCAAAAGAGAAATAATTGACAAACCAATGAAAATTCCGAAATTCCAATTAGAAGGAATTAAAATTCAAGGAATGGTTGATGAAGGTATTTTCGAATTTCCAGAAGTTATTGGAATAAAAGATTCTGAAATAAAAAAAGAAACAAAACAAGTAATGAATTTAGCAAATAATTCTTTTTTAGATAACAGAGGAGCAATCAAATTAATAAGTGACGGCGAGGCATCATGCATTGCACTAAGTAAAATACTAAATAAAAAAAAGTTCCCAAACATTCTTGCAATCGACGAGAGAACAATGCGTTCAATTTGTGAAACACCTGAATCACTAAAAAAACACCTTGAAAAAAGAATGCACACAAAAGTATCAATCAAAAAAGAAAACCTAACTTACTTCAAGGAATTCAAAATCATACGCTCAGTTGAATTAGCATATATGGCTTACAAAAAAGAACTTCTAAGCATCAGAGGAAAAAACGCATTAGTTCCAATAATAAATGCCCTGCGTTTCAAGGGATGTTCTATATCTAATGAAGACATTGCAAAATTCAAAAAAATAAGATAATCTTAAAAATAGTATTCTCTCTTTTATTTCAAGGGTACGTAGTATACTGGTATTATAGTCGGCTCCAGCCCGACAGAAGGGGGTTCGATTCCCTCCGTGCCCATTATGAAAATTAAACTTAAATGTGAAGGCATGAATGAATTAGAAATGGGGCTTGTTACAAATGTTTCAAGCAAGATTGTTCCAGAAGTAATAGAACGTTATAAAGAGAGAAAAATTGAATTCGGTTATTTTAAATTATTAGGATTTTCTAAAAAAGTTTATCAAAAATGGGGTTATGATTTAAACATTAATCTTTGCAACGATTTAAAGAAACAAGGCATAACAAAAACATCTCTTAGTTTTGAAGAAATAGAAATAGCATTAAAAAAAGGAGAAAGTAAGGCAGATCTCATTCTTTCATTAGTAAGTGAGGGAAGAGAATATATAGACAGAGCAATGGGGAAAACAAGAGTCCTTAATTAGTCCGAAAAATTTAAAACACTCTAATTTCTAGATTAATCATTACATTCTTTTATTAATTTTCTAAAATGACCAAAGAAATAATTATCAAGGGTGCACGTGAACACAATCTCAAAAACATTGATGTTCGCATTCCAAAAAAGAAATTCGTAGTTTTTACTGGTTTGTCAGGAAGTGGAAAATCAACTCTTGCGTTTGACACGATTTATGCAGAAGGACAGCGTCGTTATGTCGAGTCTCTTTCAAGTTATGCAAGGCAGTTTTTAGGAGTTATGGGAAAACCAGACATTGACAGTATTGAAGGACTAAGCCCTGCAATCTCAATTGAGCAAAAAACAACAAGCAAAAACCCCCGAAGCACTGTAGGCACTGTAACAGAAATTTATGATTACCTGAGATTACTCTACGCTCGAATAGGAATTCCACACTGCCCAGTTCACAACATAAAAATACAAGCACAATCACCTGAAAAAATTTCAAAAAGAATAATACAAGACTTTGGAAAAGAAAGCATAACAATTCTCTCGCCAATTGTTCGCCAAAAAAAAGGAACCTATGAGCAACTAATTAAGGATTTAGAAAAAGAAGGTTATGAAAAAGTCAGAATCAATGGAAAAATTATTGAAACAAGTTCTAAAATAAATCTTGACAGATACAAAAAGCACGACATTGAAATTGTAATTGACAAGCTAAAAGCAGATGATAAAACTAGATTAAACGAAGCAGTTGAAAATGCACTAGCAAAATCAGAAGGTTTGGTAATTATTCTGGGA
>CAZWYG010000065.1:0-3725 GCA_964638105.1 Candidatus Woesearchaeota archaeon | reverse complement strand
AGCAGGACATCGGCATCCTGAAATTGAGAAAAATTAATTTTTCTTTTTCTTCTTTAACTTCTTCTTTTGGATTTATTATTGAACGAACATAATCAAAAAATCTTAATATTGTTTCAAGAATTACAATGAATAAAATATAATTTAATACTTCCCAAACTAATGAAGGAAGTGTAACAATATGACGAATTATTTGTTCCATATATGAGACATCTGAAAAAGCATTTGGATTTGATATGAAAACAGCGAGGAGCATTAATGGAAGCATTTTT
The DNA here is from genome assembly GCA_964638105.1 of Candidatus Woesearchaeota archaeon. Classification (GTDB taxonomy): domain Archaea; phylum Nanobdellota; class Nanobdellia; order Pacearchaeales; family GW2011-AR1; genus ARS1301. The sequence continues at coordinate 3,456 of CAZWYG010000065.1, read as the reverse complement.
GAGATTTCTTGGGATGTTTGCTCATTGTAGTAAGAAGTTATTCTAACTGCGGCTATGAGAATTGCAGCGATGAAAACTATTCTTGCTGTTTCTATTTCATAAGATATTATTATTAAGAAAAAACTGAGTAATATGAAGGCAATTGAGATTACAAATGGAATTATTATTATGTACTCTATGAAAAAAACAAAACCAGTAAAGATTCTGTCAATTATTGGTGTTTGATAGTTTCCATATTGTCTTAAGTTCAAATTTAGAGGATCTTTTTTTGACAAGTATCGATAACCTTTCCATACAGAAATTGAGTAAATTACAACAAGCAGGACAAAGATAAAAAAGTTAATGAATTTTCCAACGATGTCTGGGAAAATACTAATTACCTCTTTGTAATATTGAATAGCAATTATTGCTGTTGAATTTAACACCTCTATCATAAATTAAATTGCATTGGTTGTTTTTAAGATTTTTGATAAAAATGATTTATGTATTCTAGAATACAATAATTAATTTAAATGATTATTTAGTTAAAAAATTATGAATTTTAGAGAAGGAATAATTTTAGAAAAGAAATTGGTTCCAGAAGATGATAGAATTGTTAGTTTATTTTTAGACAGTTTGCCATTACAAATTCACGCGACGGATGACTGATATGTTTTCACAGACAAGGATAATCCTGCTACAATAAAAATTTCAGGAAGTGAAAAAGAAAGACTTTTTATCTTAGAGCCAGAAAAAGGTTTTCGTCTACATTGGTATTTAGATAGCTATCTTATTAAAAAAGAAGATTATGATATTCCTGATATCAAAGGCGATATCGGGGAAAGAGAGGGCTCTAGACCTAATTTAAGAGTTCATAAAAGTTTTGAAGTTGATAAGCCAGAAAAACTTGAATTATATATTGGAGATTTATTTAACTCCTAGGAGTTAATTCATTAAATTTAAATAATTAATGTATATTATAATATAATAATTAATTTAAACAAATCTTTATGATTCTTTACATGGAGTATGAAGGATTGGCAAAAAAAGCTGCAGATGAATTAGGTTTTTATTTAGCAGAAGGAAAAAGGGATTTTAATTCGACATATGAACTTGCTAAAGAACTTTCTAAGAGAGATTCTAAAAATGAAAAATTGTTGGGCTTAAGATTAGCTGTAGTTCCTATCTGGAATATAAGGGAGACAGAGGAGTTACTTAAATGCTGTGAGGCCCTTATTTAATTTTCTAAACAACAAATTTAAATAACTTATTTCTTTTGGCAATTCATGATTGATATAAAATTAATTAGAGAAAATCCAGATTTGGTTAAGGAGAACATTAAGAAAAAGTTTCAGGATGAGAAGTTGCCTCTTGTTGATAAAGTTAGAAAGTTGGATGAGAAGTGGAAGAAGCTGAAGTTTGATGAAGAGAAGTTGAGAAAAGAGAGAAATGAGATTTCTAAAAAAATTGCTGAATTGAAGAAAGCGGGAAAATCTGCACAAAATGAAATGGCAAGTGCAAAGGAGATTCCTAATAAGATTTCTAAGTCAGAAGATAAGAGGAAGAAATTAGAAGAAGAGATTAAGAAATTGCAAGTTGAAATTCCAAACATAATTTCAGATAATGTTCCTTCTGGAAAAGATGATTCGGAAAATGTCGAGGAGCGCAAGATTGGAAAGCCGCAGAAATTTGATTTTGATGTCAAGAGTCATATTGAGATAATGGAGAATTTGGGTATGGTTGATTTTGATTCGTCTTCTCGTGTTGCTGGAAATGGTTTTTATTATATTGAGGACAAGATTGCATTGTTGAACATGGCATTGATAAATTTTGTAAGGGATTTGATGGTTTCAAAAGGCTTTAGATATGTCGAGACGCCATTAATGCTTCGCGAAGAAATCATCGACAAAGTTACTGATTTAAATGACAAGACTCAGCAAATTTATCTTGTTGAAGACAAACCAAAAATGGCAATGATTGGAACTTCTGAGCATTCACTGATTGGACGTTTTGCAGGGCAGGAAATTGAGGAAAAGAATTTACCAATTAAGCAGACTAGTTACTCAATGTGTTTTAGAAAAGAAATCGGCGCTCATGGAATAGACGAGAAAGGTTTGTTTCGAACTCATCAATTCAATAAGATTGAGATGATTGTTATTTGTAAGCCAGAGTTAAAAGAATCTGAGAAATTCTTTCAGGAAATGCAAAACATTACTGTTGAGATTTTTGAAAAATTAGGAATTCCTGTTCGGGTCTTGAAGATTTGCTCAGGAGATTTAGGAGATTTGAAATATGAGCAAATTGATGTTGAGGCCTGGAGTCCTCGAAAGAAAGATTATTTTGAAGTTGGAAGTTGTTCAAATTTGACTGAGTCGCAAGCAAGGAAACTTGATATATCCACGAGGATAAAAGGCGAGAGAGTTGTTCCGCATACTTTGAATAACACTGCGATTGCCACTTCTCGTGCTTTGGTTGCTATTTTAGAGAATAATCAGCAAAAAGATGGGAGCATAAAAATTCCAGAAGCTTTGTGGAAATATACAGGGTTTAAGGAGATAAAAAAACTTAAATAATATTTATTCTTAAGATTTTATGAAAGAAAAAGTTAGGTGGTATCATTGGGTTGTTTGGATTATTGGAGGAATCGCTCTTTGTTTGCTAGCATACGGAATAATTAGAAATCTTTTTTTCAAATGAAATTGTCAAATAGTTTTTCTGTATTTTCTCATTTGTTAAATTTTGTAATTATTCTTTATTTTATTTCTTTTTTAATTAAAATAGAATCTATTAAAACTTCTGATATTATGATAAGTTTCATTGGAATCTTTGCATCATTAATTGCAAATATAATTTCTGTTATAGAAAATAAAAAAACTTAAATAAGCTTTTTTCTTAGTTTAATATGCCAAAAAAGAGGGGAAAAAGGAAATCTAATAAATCCCGGGCTGAAAAACTTTTTCGTTTAAGTTGGCGAAGATTATGGATAATTGTTGTTGGTTGGTTTGTTGTTGTTTTGTTGCATAATGCACTTTATGGTCTTGGAATTTATTTTGGTGGAGAGAATTTTTGGGGCGAAGGAGGAGATGAGCCTTTCTTTTTTATAATTGCGATTATTGTTATGCCTATTTACTTTATAATTTCAATTGGTTACACGTTTTACAAAAGTTTGAGAAAATGAGAGGTAAATTATTATCTGCTGTCTTTTTTCTTCCTATATTCTTTTATGCAACAAGTCTTGCTTCTCCTTCGTTAGAAAAAGAACATTATTCTATTAGGGGGAAGAATGTTTCAGTTAGATTTTTTTTAGATAATAAGAGAGAGGTAATTATTGAAGATTGTTCGTATTGGGATAAAAAAGGCAATGGAAGAATTGAAGCTAATGAGGAAAGAAATGAAATTTATCAGGAAGCTCTTAAGATAAGAAGAGATTATTTTGAAAGTTGTGTTAGATAAATTTAAAAAAGAATTCTAATAATA
>CAZWYG010000064.1:0-3732 GCA_964638105.1 Candidatus Woesearchaeota archaeon | reverse complement strand
GGGGAACCTGGATTAATTTTTATTGATAAAATTAATGAGAAAAATCCTACTCCAGAAGTTGGTTTGATTGAGAGCACGAATCCATGTGGAGAGCAACCGTTATTGCCTTATGAGAGTTGTAATCTTGGTAGCATTGATTTAAGTAAGATGGTTGTCGATGGTAAACTTGATGAGCTTTTGCTTGAAAAAACAGTTCGCTCTGCTACAAGATTTTTGGATAATGTTATTGACAGAAACAACTATCCTTTGAAAGAAATTGAGCAGATGACAAAGGCTAATAGAAAAATAGGATTAGGAGTTATGGGGTTTGCACATATGCTGATTAAGATGGATGTCAGTTATAATAATTCAAAGGCAGTTGAGATTGCAAAGAGGATTATGAAATTTATTGATGATATTTCAAAAGATGAATCACATAATCTTGCAAAAGAGAAAGGAGCATTTCCGAATTTTTACAGAAGTATTTATCGACAAGGGAAGATTATGAGAAATTCTACGACTACGACAATTGCGCCTACAGGTACGATTGGAGTTATTGCTTCGACTTCGCAAGGAATTGAACCAATATTCAAGTTGATTACATTAAGGAATGTGAAGAATACTATTGGAAAAGATTTGATTGAAATTGATAGAGCATTTAAGGAATATCTTGTGAAAAAGGGTTTGTATGATGAAGAACTTATTGTTGAATTAGAAAAAAAAGGTTTGAAATTAGAAGATGCAAAAGAATTTGAAGATATTAAAGATGAGATAGATAGGCTTTTTGTTACTGCGCATACTGTCCTTCCTGAACAGCATATTAAAATTCAAGCAGCATTTCAAAAACATGTTGACAATGCAGTTAGCAAGACAATTAATATTCCAAATGAGAGCACAGTTGAAGATGTTGCAAATGCTTATTTTATGGCTTATGATCTTGGATGCAAAGGACTTACAATTTATCGAGATGGAAGTCGAGATTTTCAGTTGCTTACTTCTTTAAAAAAAGATAAGAAAGTTGAAAAAGGAGTTGATGTTAAAAATATTAGTAGGCCTTCGCTTGTTGGAACGACGATTAAACAGCAGACACCTCATGGCAAGGCATTTATTACTCTAAATTGCGTTCAAAATAGTCCGTTGTATCCTTATGAAGTTTTCATAAATATTGGAAAAAGTGGTCGAGATATTCCTGCAATTGCAGAGGGTTTTGGAAGATTATTGTCATTGGCTTTGAAAAATAATGTTCCTGTCGAGGCTATAATTGAACAACTTGGAGATATTAGTGGTGAGACGCAGACAGGTTTTGGAACTCAGAAAATTTTCTCACTTCCTGATGCTATTGCAAAAGGGTTAAAGGAAGCAATGTCTCATATTGAGATGCGTGATATTAAAAAGGCAGAGATTGTTGAAACAGAAGAGGAGACAGAAGAAAAAAATATAAAAATTTCAGGAAACTTTTGTCCTGAATGCGGAGGTGTATTAATGTTTATCGAGGGTTGTCAGAAGTGCAATTGTGGATATTCAAAATGTTAAAATGAATTCTGAAACAAAAAAATTTATTGAGCAGCATATTCAGCGAATAATAAATGAATTTGATTTTGAAAATCAAAAGAAGAAATTTCCTGATAAATGTCCGTGTTACAAAGAAGGAAAGTGTCATAATATTAAAGAACTGAATTGTTTTTTGTGTTATTGTCCTGAATATGACAATAGTGTAAAGGAAGGAGGATGCAAAATAAATAGTTCAAAAGGAAAATGGGTTTTTAATGAAAAACTTGCAAAAGGAAAAATCTGGGATTGCAGTGATTGTGATTATCCGCATAAAAAAGAAGTTATAGAAAAATATTTGAGGAAGTTGTTTGGAATTGAAAATGGGTAAGGAGTTGAAAAGTTCGTATAACCATTGTTATCCGAAATCGAATTTTTGGCTAGAAGAATTAAATGTGCCCATAGTCTGGATCACTTGCAATACAGTCCAAAGAAAGATTTTCTCCCTCAATTCTAATTGAGTTAACTTTGTCAACTAAGTAATCTGGAAATTTTGCATATGGCAAAACCAATTCTGTTAGAACACCTTCCCAATCTAAATCGATTGGTAAACCTCGACTTCGCAATTCGGGAAATCTCTCTTCCTGTCCTCGATAAACTTGTAATTCTTTGGAGTTATCTAAAATTGCCCTTAGAGGTAATGTAACTCGGACAGGTCTCTCTTCAGGTCCCGTTTGCTCAGCACTTATTTGATAGTTTTGAAAGTTACTTTCTGCCATATGCTTTAATATTCTTAGTATATTTATAAATCTTTCTTTGGTAATCACTATATAATGAGAACGCCAAAAATTCGACTTGCTTCGCACCACGCTACGCTCACGACTGCATTAAATTCCGATGTTAAAATCTAAACACTAAATATTAAAAGCAATAAATCAATTTAATAAAATGAATAAAGAGTTTAAAGAAAAAGCACTGAAATATCATAAAGGTGGGAAGACTGGAACGGCTATTACAAAAAAAGTAGAGAGTAATGAAGATTTGTCTTTAGCTTATACTCCTGGTGTTGCAATCCCGTGTTTGGAAATTGCAAAAGATAAAGAAAAAGCATATGATTATACAAACAAGTCGAATAGCGTAGCTGTTGTTACAAACGGAACAGCGGTTTTGGGTTTAGGAAATATTGGTGCGCTTGCTTCAAAACCAGTAATGGAAGGTAAAGCAGTTTTATTCAAAAAGTTCGGAGATGTTGATGCAGTTGATGTTTTAGTAGATTCAGAGAATGTTGAAGAAATTATTAATACAATAAAATTAATTTCACTATCTTATGGAGGAATAAATTTAGAAGATATTAAAGCGCCTGAATGTTTTGAAATTGAAGAGCAATTGAAAAAAGGACTTGATATTCCTGTTTTTCACGACGACCAGCATGGCACAGCAATTGTTGTTGGAGCAGGTTTGATTAATGCTTTGAAAGTTGCAGATAAAAAAATTGGAAATGTGAGAGTTGTTTTTGTTGGAGCAGGCGCAGCAGGAATTGCATCTGCTAAATTATTTTTAAAATTAGGGGTGAAAAAAGAAAATTTAATTATGTGCGACAGCGAGGGTGTTTTGTCCAAAAAAAGAAAATTAAATAATTTTAAAAAAGAATTTGCAATTGAAACTGATTTGAAAAATCTTGAAGATGCTATAAAAAATTTTGATGTTTTTGTTGGTGTTTCTAATAAAAATATTTTAACTCCTAAAATGCTAAAATCAATGAATGAAAATCCTGTTGTTTTTGCAATGGCAAATCCTGAGCCAGAAATTTCACCAGAGATTGCAATGTTAACAAGAGATGATGTTATTATTGCAACTGGACGAAGTGATTACCCTAATCAAATTAATAATATTCTTGCTTTTCCTTATGTTTTTCGTGGGGCATTAGATATCAGAGCAAAAGAAATTAATGAAGAAATGAAAATGGCTGCTGCAACTGCTATTGCAAAAATTGCCGAGGAAAATGGCTTGAAAAAAGATTATATAATTCCTGATGTTTTTGATAAAAGACTTGGAATTGAAATTCCTTTAGCTGTTGCAAAGGCAGGAATTAATTCTGGAGTTGCTAGAAAAGAAATTGATTTAGCGAAATATAAAGAGGAATTGAAAAATAAATTTACATAAATAATTTTATAAATAGATTCTTAATAAATTTTATATGAAATGTAAATGTGGAAATGAGATTGGAATAAAGATGGGTTCGAAAATGGTTTCAAAAGGTTGCAG
>CAZWYG010000063.1:0-3784 GCA_964638105.1 Candidatus Woesearchaeota archaeon | reverse complement strand
GAGGTTTTTGCGAAATCTATTTTAGATTCTAGAAAAGATAAGACAATTTCTATTACAATTAATACTAATGTTGGAAAGTTTTCTTCTTCAGCACCTTCGGGAAAGTCGACTGGAAAGTTTGAGGCAAAGCCATATAAGAAAAGTCTTGATGGAGATATTGAAGCAATAAAAAAATTTAGTGATTATTTTTCAGAAGAAGTTATAGAAAGTTTTGATGATTTGCGTAGAATTGAGGATATTCTTGATAAGCAAGTTGGAGCGAACACGATTATTGCATTTGAGTATGCTGTTTTGAAAGCATTGGCATTTAAACAAAAAAAAGAGATTTGGGAATTAATTAATTCAAAGGCAAAAGAGCTTCCGCGTCTTGTTGGAAATTGCATTGGTGGAGGAGCGCATTCTAATGAAGGGCGTAAACCAGACTTTCAAGAGTTTTTATTGATTCCAAATAAAAAAACAGTGAAAGAAAATTTTGAATTAAATAAGAAAATAAAAAAGGATTTGGAAATTGCAATAAAAGAAAAAGATAAAAAATTCAAGGGAGAGAAAAATGACGAGAATGCGTGGATGACGACTCTTAATGAAAAAGAAGTTTTGGATATTTTGGCAAAGACTAAAGTTCCCTTGGGTGTTGACATTGCGTCTTCGGGTTTTTTTAAGAGGAAAAACTATTTGTATAAAAATCCAATGCTTAAGAGAAATTCAGAAGAGCAGTTTGGTTATCTTGTGAACTTGATTAAAAATTTTAATTTATTTTATATTGAAGATCCATTTGATGAAAAGGATTTTGAGAGTTTTGCAAAGTTGTTGAAGAGATTTCCAGATAGTTTGATTGTTGGAGATGATTTAGTTGTTACGAATTCTAAAAGATTGAAGAAAGCAATTGAGAAAAAAAGCGTGAATGCAATTATTGTGAAACCGAATCAGTGCGGTTCTTTGTTGGAAGTTCGGAATGTTTGTGAGTTGGCAAAGGAGAATGATATTAAAATTGTTTTTTCTCATAGAAGTGGCGAGACAGAGGAAGATATTTTAGCTGACTTGGCTTTTGGATTTCAAGCTGATTTTTTTAAATGCGGAATTACTGGCAAAGAAAGAGAAGCTAAGTTGAAGAGATTGGTTGAGATTGAGAAAAAGATGTCTCGATGATGCTCGACGCAAAACTAATTTTTATTTCAAATATTTCTTAGCAGAAACTTTTTAAACCAATATCTCTCTAATTCTTTATGCCAAAGAATAAAGAAGAAAAAAATGAAGAAGTTATTGGAGAGAAAGTTGATGAAACAGAGGCAGAAGCAGAATCAACAGATGAAAAGAAAGTTGAAGATTTAGAAGAAAAAAAGAAAAAGCTTTTGGAAAAAGCAGCTAAGTTAAAAGAGAAAATTGCAGGTGAACAAGTTAGCACAAAAGAACTAAAGGAGCAAGTCAAAGCAAAGAAACGAGCAGACATGCTTATTCCGCTTGACGAATATGTTAAGTCTGGAATTTACATTGGAACTAAAGTTGTAACTCCTGATATGAGACCTTTTGTTTACCGACGTCGTGCAGACGGGCTTGCGATTTTTAATACTGATTTAATTGACGAGAAAATTAAAGAAGGGGCAAAATTCTTAGCAGAATTTTCTCCAGAAGATGTTATTCTTGCTTGCAAAAGGCAAGCTGGTTGGAGAGCTGTTGAGAAATTTGGAGAGATTACAGGAATTCGGATTTTTACAAAAAAATATCCAGCAGGAATTTTGACAAACATTGAACTTCCTAATTTTTTCGAGAATAAATTGACTATTGTTACTGATCCTTGGATTGACAAGAATGCTTTAAGAGACACAGTAATTGTAAAGAAAAAAGTTTTAATGATTTGTGATACAAACAATTTTTCCAAAGGTTCGAATCAAGTTATTATTGGGAATAATAAAAGTGAGAAAAGTTTGGGTGTAATTTTTTATCTTCTTTGTCGTGAGTATTGCAAAGCAAAAGGAATCGACGCTGAAATTCCTGATTTAGAATGGTGGACTGGTGAGATTCAGTAGTTGCCTTCGGCGAGGTGCGGGGAGAATAGATATTTTTGGGAGTTAATGTGTGATAGATTTTTTGATTGTATGTTTTTATCTAACTCTACAGTAGTTACATAATAGAAAAATTTAAAAGCGATAGTTATATTCTGTGATAGATATAAAATGATAGGCTTAGCTCAAAGGTTAAAATTAGAGAATGAATTAAGACAAAGTATCGGAGATCATAGTGGAGACATCCCTATTTACTCTTTGCATAAAATAAAAAATCTGTTAGGGAAAAGACCTCTGGATATTAGCCGTGATTTAAATAAGATTTTGGTTTACAATTTAGTGAAAGCGAATGGAGAGTACAAAGAAGATTCGGGAAATGACTGGAATTGTCTCACTTCAAACAATCTAGTCAAGGCAATAACCAATACAGAAGGTAAGATTAAAGAAAGCATAGATCTTGTAACTGATGCTTACCCAAGAGAGCAATCGAGAATAGCAGAATTGATGAAAGGAACTCTCGAAAAGCATGGTGATAAAAATATGGATACAATAAAAGGTTGGTTTGAGCAAAACTACGATTTGTTACTTTATGATACTTCTGGAAAAATACCTTACCCAATTATTTTGCAATTGAGAAAAGACTTATCCTTTTGGATAACTAGCAAGATAAATCCTTTTGAAAAAGATATTGAGGATTTTATAATTGATGCTGCATCTAAAGATGGAAAAAGATATTCTAACGCAGAGGATGCATGGATAGGGATGGGAGGAAAACTTTTCAAATAATTACTCCTTTTTAAAAAATTAAACAAGATGGTTTAACATTTATTTATTCCGTCTTAAAAAACAACCAGTTCTTTTTATCGCCACCCATTTTAGCGTTGACTAAAACAAATTTTCCTTTTAGTTTTTCTCCAAAAAGTTCGAATTCAATTTTGTCTTTTCCTCGATAAAGTAAATCATATTTTCCTTTGTCCCATATTTTTACTTTTCCTTTTCCATAACCTTGTTTTATTATTCCTTCGAATTTCGCATACTCAAGAGCATGATCTTCAACCTGAATTGCAAGACGTTTTTGTCGTTTTGTCTTCGGTGGAATCTTTGGCAGAGCCCAGCTTTTCAAAACTTTGTCAAGCTCTAAGCGAAAGTCCCAATGAAGATTTGTTGCATGATGTTCCTGGATTACGAATATTGGCATGGTTTAGAAAATATAAAGACATTAAAAAATTTTGTATTTTAATTTGAAGAAAAATATCACGAAACATTTAAATACGCACTCCATTTAAAATTTCTAACTCAAAATGAGTACTTTAATATCCAATTCAAATACATTAAAGTATGATGTACGCAGAAGTCATTGGTTGTAGTCGACAAATATTTATATTTGTACAAGCCGGATAGTTAGGAGCGAGTGAAGTTATTTGTTTATCTTATACATAGCAAATTGCGTAATGGTTTTTGAATTTTTTAAATCATGATAAAATTATTATTAAATCCAGTTGATCCTGCTGGCGGCTGCGGCTCTCTGGTTTGCAGTTAGACATGCAAGTTTCTTGTTTCTTTGAAGTGAGGAGCGGACTGCTCAGTAACACGTAGCTAACCTGCCCTTAGACTAAGAATACCGTCGGGAAACTGACGTTAATACTTAATAGAAGACATACCCTGGAATGATTTGTCTTTGAACTAAGGATGGGGTTGCGGCGGATTAGGTTGTTGGCGGTGTAATGGACCACCAAGCCTGTGATCCGTAAGGGCTCTTAGCGGAGGGGCCCTGAGAGGGAATC
>CAZWYG010000062.1:1159-3821 GCA_964638105.1 Candidatus Woesearchaeota archaeon | reverse complement strand
TCTAAAAAGAAAGATAATTAAGAATACTTGCAAAACTCACCCATAAAAAGTATGGAACCAATAAATAAGAAGCTTTTTTATCAACTTTGTAAGTTATAAAAATCATTAATAAAATTGATAATCCTAAAATAATAATTTCAATAAAGGCATAGAATGGATTTTTTAATCCAAAATAAAGAACACTCCAAAAGATATTCAATATAAAATTTATTCCAAACACAATACCAATTTTTTGCTTATATTCTTTGTTTGCATTTATCCAAGAAAAATATAAGGACAAGGCAATCAGAAAAAATAAAAAATTCCAGACAACAGGAAAAACCCAATTTGGAGGGGTTATTGATGGGCGAATTGAATCATACCAATCTGAATCTGTAACAGGTGCTGTAAATAAACTACCAATAAATGCAACCAAATAAACTATAACTAAAGACAAAATCAAAATTTTCCAATTAATCCTCTTTTTCATTAAATCAAAAGAATTACAATTATAAAAATCTTGCTAATAGCCCCACCAGTTCTCGTGTTCACGCACGAATCAACTGGGATTATGATTCTACCCCGTAAACACTCGTCGTGGGTCGCTCTTTCGGAAGTTGAGCTCTCCGTCGTCCGAAATTTCAGTTTCGAACGAAACCTTCAGGTTCTCATCATGGGTAAAAGAAAAATACTATTTCACTGCGTTCAATAGTAATATAGCCCCACCAGGATCCTCAAAGAGGCCTTGAAAAGATTCTTGCCCCTCTTTGGGGTTCTTGTAACCTTCAGGTTATCGAACCCAAGTTCGAATTAATAGCCCCACCAGGATTCGAACCTGGGTCCCATCCTTTCTTTGCAAACGCGAAGAACGTAAAATGCTCGCATCTTGCACCAAAGGGATGAATACTTGACCACTGTACTATGGGGCTTTAGTATTACAAATACTAATGAACCAACTTGTTTGGTACTTTAAATTAAGACATAGAATTAATTTATAAGATTATTGGAACAAATTTTGGTAATAAATTTCCCGATTAATCTCTTGAATATTCGGAGTTATCCAACGAAAAAATCTTCGCATTTTCGTGGGTTTGTATTGTTCACCAATAAGCATTGCTGCAAGTTTCCGAAACTCTTCAGCACCTTTTGATTTTGAATTCTTTGTATAAGGAACACATTTTGAGAGTGATTTCAAAAAACCAACATCATGAGGAATAACAGCCATTACTGGAACACCAATAGCATCTTCGATTTTGTCGACTGACGACTCAAAATTTTTATTGTATACTCTATTCAAGACAAGACCAACAATTGGAGAGTTCCTTTGCTTAGCATTTTTTACTGCTTTCATTGTCATTCCGAGTGTCGCATGGTCCGGAGTTGTAAGGACAATCAAGTCATCAGACGCATTCATAACTGCAAGAGTTTCTTCATTAAGCGCAGGCGAAGAATCAATTAGAATATAATCATAACTTCTTTTCAAATGTCTCAATCTTTCTCTTAATTTTAAAGGATTTATTTTAAAATTACCAAATATCGATGCTGGTAGCACATCAAAATTATCAAAATTATAAACAGCCTGACTAGGATTAACATCCCTTTTCAAAACATGATGAATCGTGTTATCAGTATCGAAAAGATTCAAATGAAGCCCTAAATTTGGTGCAGAGAAATTAGCATCGACGAGAAGAACTTTTTTCCCAAAGTCAGCAAGTGCAGAACCAAGCGCGACAACAGAAGTTGTTTTACCTACTCCACCTTTCAATGAAATAACACCTATGCTTTTTCCCATTAAAGACTAAATAAAAATAATTTAATAAACTTTCTACTGTTTTTTTCACTCAATTAAAATAAAAAAATCAATAAGATTTTTAAACTAAGTTAACATTAAGTTATTGAAATAAAATGGGGTGGTTTAGTAAAAAAGAGGAAAAGAAGAAAGGAGTCGCGCCTTCAAATTCGAATTTACCAAATTTACCGAGGTTACCTGATTTAGATTTTCCAAAAGAGAGTCCAACAAAAGATATTTCTCAGCTTCCAAGTTTTCCAAATAATTTTACTGGAGAGAAATTCTCCCGAAATACAATAAAAGAAGCTGTAGGTGGAAAAGAAGAAAATGAAGAAGATGATATGTTTCCTCAAGAAACTCCAGAACCAAAACCAATTTTTCATAAACCTCCAACATTACTTCCTCGACCACAACAAAATAATTTTCATAAAGAATTAGAAGTAAAAAAGCCTTTAATTAGAAAATCATTACATTCTCAAAAACAAAGTTCCAAAGAAAAACAAGAACCTCTTTTTGTAAGAATAGATAAATTTGAAGAAAGTTTAGATAATCTCGAGGAAGTAAAAAAACAAATTGTAGAAATAGAAAAATTACTTGTAGAAACAAAAGAACTAAAGGAAAAAGAAGGTGCTGAATTAGATGAATGGCAAAATGAAATAAAGTCAGTAAAAGAAAAAGTAGAAAAAATCGATACAGAAATATTTTCTAAGATGGATTAGCATGGTACAAAAAAATATGCCTCAACAAGACAAAGTACTTCACATAAGATTTGACTATGACGAAGTAATTGAGTCAAAGAAAGATGTTCTAAGAACAGAAGAGAGTTTAATCAAATTAATGCAGATAGTAAAAAATTACAAGGCTCTTCGAGAAGAAGAATTAAAAAGAAAAATA
>CAZWYG010000062.1:0-1059 GCA_964638105.1 Candidatus Woesearchaeota archaeon | reverse complement strand
TAAAACAACACGATCCTCTTGAAAAAGAACTAAGAGAAATACAAGAAAAGATTCGATTATTACAACAATAAAATTATTTTTACAAAATATAATTTTAAGAAAGAGTTAAATAATATCTTCTATTTGGTCTTGATGAATGAAGAAATTCTATTAAGAAGATTAAAGAAGAAATCAAAAAGAATTATGGAAAAAGGCAACCATCATGATTTTGCTCATGTAATAAATGTTTATCAAAATGTTGAGAAATTGCTTAAGCATATGAAAGGTGATAGGTTAGTTTTGTTGACAGCTTCATTATTTCACGACGTGAAAAGAGATTCTAAAAATCATTCTGTTAAAGGCGCAGAATACACAAGAAAAATTCTCAAGGCAACTGCGGATTTCCCTCAACATAAAATAGATCAGGTTATCAGAATTATTAAGTCTCATTCACATATTAAAATACAAAAAAGTTCTGACGAAAAAATCTTTTATGATGCAGATAAAATGGATGCTTTTAGTGAGATTGGAATAGTACGGTCTTTTATGATGTACTCTGAAGAAGGTGTGTCCTTGAGAGAAGCATGCATTGATTATATTAAACTGATTGAGAAATTTTATAATAGATTACATACTGATGTTGCTAAGAAATTAATTAAAAAAGATTATGAAAAGACTAAACATTTTGCTCAGAATTTAATTAAAAATTATAAGTAAGTAGTTAGGATATTTCCCCTCCCAAAATTATATAAACTTCAAGAGTTTTTTCTTTGTTATGGAATTAAGAGGAACTCATACCCTAAAGGGCACAAGGACTGAAAAAAATTTGTTAAAAAGTTTTGCAGGTGAATCGCAAGCACGAATGCGTTATACTTATTTTGCTAGTGTTGCTAAAAAAGAAGGTTATGAACAAATTTCAGCAATATTTTTAGAAACAGCAGATAATGAAAAAGAGCATGCTAAAGTTTTTTTTAAACATCTAAAGGAATCTGGAGGAGAACCAGTTGAGATAACAGCGTCGTATCCTGCTGGAAAAATTGGAACAACTTCTGAAAACTTGCTTGCTGCTGCAAATGGTGA